>CAYFFH010000243.1:0-5092 GCA_964342175.1 uncultured Enterobacteriaceae bacterium
TAGACGACCAGACTACGCGTGAGATAACTGGGCGCATCTCTACTGACCCCGATCCTTTCGCACACAATCTTGGTCGCGTAAGATTGATGACCCCCGAACTGGCCAAACTGATCGAGCCAATCTACCTCTCAGAAGCAAATATTCGGATATGGGATAAGGATTTTCGATTACGTGCGGAACTAGGGAGCCTTTACCCCGGACGACTCGCGATGCAGCGAGCACGGATATCCGATAAAGCATGGTTGAATCGAATTGAATCAACAGCCCTAGCTTTATACGATTGGGTGCTTCGTCAACCATTGGGTGGCCTTAAAGACATGCCGGTTGATTCATCTAAGGAAGACCTACGTATTCTTTCAAATGTTATCAATAACGGTTCTCAAGTCAGTGAACGTCGACGCCACGGAGAAGCTAAGCTCATTGTTAGCGCTCTACCGATTTGGGCAAATGGTGAAATACAAGGGGCTATCCTGATGAAACAGAGTGGGAACCGACTGCTGTCTCTTCAATATGAGACGCTACGACGATTTATGTTACTTTTCCTTGGCGTATTTTTATTTTTATCAATAATAATTCTTGTGTTCGCGAGCAGACTCACTTACCGAGTAGGACGACTACAGAAAGAAACTGAGCAAGCAACTACAAAAGAAGGCCGCCTACTCCGCGACAACATCAGGTCTGGTACACGCTCGGCCGATGAACTTGGTAGTTTGACTCGAAGTATTTCTGCAATGTTACAGAATCTTGGTCAGTACACGAGGTATCTTGAAAAACTACCTGACACACTCGCCCACGAGATGCACAACCCTTTGAATGTGGTTAATTCATCGCTAGAAAATTTGCAGTATTCTAACCAAGAACTTCGTGATAATAAGTATTTCCTCAGAGCCCAAAATGGTGTGCAACGACTCCGTTCTATATTGACCAGTTTGACGGAAGCCGCAAGTCTAAAGGAGGCTCTGGAGCAAGAATCCGACCAGTTTGAAAGGTTTGATCTCAGACAACTAGCAACTTCTTGTGTCGAGGGCTACCAACAGGTCTATACCGATAGAAAAATTAGGATTGATGCCTTATCTAGTACGTTTTTTGTTGAAGGAGTTCCTGATCGAATAGCCCAACTCTTAGATAAATTAATTGATAACGCGATTCGTTTCAGTACGGTCGGTGATATCGTTGTTCAGATCAGTCTTGTTCATGATCTAATTTCTCTATCTGTTCTTAATCGGGGACCCGCCCTTCCTCCAGATATCGAGCATAGATTGTTTGATCCAATGGTTTCAAGTGCTAAGGACGCTCGTGAGGCTCATCTAGGGCTTGGGCTATATGTAGTGCGTCTTATAGCTGAATTTCACGGCGGAACCGTTAGAGCAGAGAATCGCCGGGACCAATCTGGTGTTGTTGTGACGGTAACATTGAATTGCGCCCATTCTGTTTAGGTTCAGACTTAGTCACGTTGTCAGTTTTTCTGGATGTAGCGAAGCTACAATATCAGCAATTTCCGGTTTTCCACAATAAACCTCCTCATCAGTCAATCCTGTGAGTTCGTGTGGGAACACAAGCCACTGAGCAGTTTCATGGATAAAATAGTTAGGTACGCGCCCCGTTTTGTTCTTCAATGGCTTATACCAGGGTGTCGCAATACGAATATCACTAGGCATATTTAGACGAGCTCGCTTTGCAAGCTCCTCGATAACAGCCTCTACACTCATTCCAGTATCAAATACGTCATCGACAATGAGCAGTGAATCTTGTCTATTTACTTTACGTATTAGATAACCCAGGCCATGCACTTGGACATTCGCTGTTGTCTGGTCTATACCCGTATAGTGAGACGTTCGAATTGCGATGTGGTCGGTCTTAACAGCAGCGTAGTCTAGAAATTCTTGCACCGCTATCCCTACCGGCGTTCCGCCACGCCATATTCCCACAATATAGTCGGGACGAAATCCACTTTGAAAAATATTTCTTGCAAGTAAAAAGGAGTCTCGGAGTAGCTCTTCGGCTGCAATAAATCTTTTTTCATCCTTCATGATCGTTCTAATGAATCTGGTATGTGTCTGAGATATCGAAGGTCAGTTTTGATTATGGATCTCTGCATCACCTTTACCCTCCCCAATTCGGTGCAAATCAGATGTCTTCTGGCTACTGGTTTCGATGATTAAAACTGGTTTAAGTGTTTTGGGCGGTTCGTTTACGGTGGCAGTGCTGGCCTTTGGTCGCGCAATATATCCTGTGTAGCCAATACCACTAGCACTTCTCGCAAATCCAGCATAGTAGACTACCTGTGTTGGCAATTCATTTCCCGGGTAGGATTCATAAAATTTCTCTAGTCCAGAACGTATAATTCCATAGCTCAGGCTCAAGCGGCAATTCTGACAAGTTGGTCCAATATAGTCGACTTTTTTAACATTATTAACCCAAACTTTGAAAAAACCACTATCCGATCCCCACTTTGCATGTACACTAAATTGATGCCATTGAGACAACAGTTCGTCCTCATCGATTAGTGGGTAGTAGTTGATTTCATCAGAGATGTAATTACCCAACCAGAAAACACCGGTACTTCCAATTTCGAAAGACCAGACAATTGCTTCAGGGTTTTCAATGAATCGAATATGATAGGTTTTCGCTGGATAGATAATTCTGTAGCTCTCAGGAAAATACATATCCCAGCGATACCAAACTTCACCGTCTAAGGGTATAACGCGTCGGTCAAACTCGACTAATTCAATTCGTTCTTGGTTTGAATTACAGTCATCCTCATGTTTGTTTCTGTCGCAATCCCCCATGCGGAGTTCAAATTTTTCTACCATTCGATCTGATCCAGACTCGCTAGGATCTTCGATTTGCGTATAACCCCAAACAGTACTGTTGAGATTCCGTACCCAATTAAATGGGAGGTCAGTGTTCGCGTGTAGCGGTGACCCGAGCAGCCCTGCTGGGAAAGATATCATAGCCACTACCATCACTAAAGCAGATCTCAGAGACATACCTTGCGCTACTTATGTAAATTCCAACTGGCGATGGTGTTAGCGCCAGCGAATCTACGTTGATCAAACTTAAACTATATCTGGAATAAGAGCTAGGGAGAAATACCGAATGCGAAAATGAATATGTCACAATACATCTTTTGAAGCGAATACGAGAGGAATTAACACAGGTTCGTTTAATTTAGATTAATACTTACATTACTAGATTAAGATTAATATATAAGACACTGATATTTATGAGTAAAATATTAAACCAAAAAGTCGCAATAATTACTGGAGCCGCATCTGGTATTGGCAGAGCTACGGTTGATCGTTTTCTGTCAGCGGGCGCTCGAGTCTTAGCCGTAGACCTTGAAGATTTTCAATTACCTGAACAGTCTTGCGCTCGAGATAAACTGAAAACGGCGTACGGTGATGTGCGTAATAGGAACGACTGCGCCCGCTGGGTAGGTGCCGCAATAGAAATATTTGGCAGTCTTGACATCGTAGTAAATTCAGCAGGTATAAGTGCTAGAACAGTCGGCGATGATGTCGACTTCGAGGAAAAATGGGATGAAGTACTAAGCGTAAATCTAAAAGGCACGATGCTGATGTGTCATGCCGCAGTACCTGCACTAGTCAGTTCTCAAGGCGGAGCAATTGTTAATTTAGCCTCAATAATGTCATTTGTAAGCTACGATCCAGCGTTGTCCTTATCAGATGGATTTTCACCCTACCCTCCCAGTAAAGGCGGGGTGTTACAGCTTACACGAGATCTCGCGCTACAAGTAGCCAATAAAAAGATTCGAGTTAACGCTGTCTGTCCAGGTTTTATTTATACCAACTTGACAAAACCTGTCACAGACTCACAGGATTCTCATGCTGCGTTGATCGCTAAACATCCCATAGGTCGTCTAGGTAAGCCCGATGAGGTAGCCAGTGTAATCACATTTTTAGCTTCCGATGAAGCTTCCTTTGTTACGGGGGCTGCGTGGACGGTTGACGGTGGATACACGGCTGCCTGACCGGAACAACGTTAGAAACCATGAACACAAAGCGCTGGAGAACACGAAGAAGAATTATCTCCTACCGGAAACGTAGACAATTCAACTTTAATCGTTACAACAGGCAGATACCGCTACCATTCCCAGATCCAACTCAAACAGGCGGATTAAACCCACGTGAAAGGTTCGATGAATACTACTAATAATCAATTGGTATGGATCTGTATCGATTCCTTGTTATTTGATTAACTGAATATCCGCATCAGTCACTAAACATTAAAGATAAGTAGTAGCCCATAGATGCCACGATAACGAGCAACCAGGCCAGTGCGGTTACATTTTTCTTAACATAACGTTTAATATTTTCAATAGTCTTATTCATGGGTTAACGTGGTCAATTTTCTTTCAGCCTACTCCCGACATTCTGACTAATGAATCCGAACTAAACACCAATTGTCTAATTAAATTCCAAGAATTTGTCGAGCTTCACTGACCGTGGCAACTTCTCCTCCTAGATTTTGAATAAGTTGAACGGCTTTCTTCACCAGAGCACCATTCCCGGGCGTTTTAACCCCTTTTGAAAGATAAACTGTATCTTCCATACCGATTCGGCAGTGGCCTCCTAAGAGAAATGCTTGTGCAAGCATTGGATATGCATGCCGACTCGCACCGAAAGCCGCCCATTCTGAGCCCTCTGGTAGCATTGACCTTGCGTAAGCAAGAGACTGAGGAGTTGCATCCATTCCATAACTTACACCCATCACAAGTTGGAAAAGCATAGGTGGTTTGAGGGTCCCGTCTTTAATTAAGTCTCGAGCCAGTCGAATGTCGCCTGTATCAAAGACTTCTAGTTCAGGTTTGACACCAGAAGCATAAATCCTCTCTGCCATTGCTTTTATCGCTGGCGGATGATTAATTACCGCGCCTCCTCCAAACCACATGGTGTTCAGATCTAAACTACAGACTTCCGGTCTAAGCTCAACGACGTGTTCTGTTCTAACAATTGGCGAAGCCAAAGTGGTAGCTGGTGCTGCTCGTGCAGGATCGTCGTCCGAAGGTACATAACGCCCTCCAGGGCCGGTTGTTAAATTGATGATTAAGTCAGTACTACTTTCACGT
>CAYFFH010000244.1:0-5076 GCA_964342175.1 uncultured Enterobacteriaceae bacterium
GATGCTGCCGAATTGGCCGCCAAAGCCAGCAAATTAATTGTTGCTAAAGGTAAAAAGGTTAAAACCTTCATGTTCAAGAACGAGCGCTCGGATGAAGCCATCGATGCGATGCTAGGTCCTACGGGAAACCTACGCGCGCCTACGTTGATCTGCGGTAGGACAGTGCTAGTGGGTTTTAATGAAGATGCATACCGTACACTGCTGACTTGAGTGAGGGGCGCATGTCGCAGTTCTGTGCTTGCTGGTGAGCTGCTATGAGTTTAAACGGCCATTATACGGGTGTGACTACTCGTCTCTTCGTCGAGCACAACCCAAGATGGCGCGGTCTCGCAGTACACATTTACGGTCGGCCGAAGTCAGTTCGTTTCATATAGCACCCCAGCATTTTAGAAATAAAATTGCTGGGTAGGCTCGAGGTTGGGATTATTTAATACGCTCACGGCAGGCGAGCAACGATGCTCTCATAGATATACTCAAGTTAGGAAACTCGTTCATGAAAATAGGTATGAATTACCGTAATTGGGGCCCCCACGCGACTCGTCAAAATTTAGTGGAGTGTGCACATATCGCAGATAACTCTAGTCTCGATTCAGTATGGGTCAACGACCATATCGGTTTTCCCAAAGGAGACTGGGACAATGAATACGGCATTCCGGACGACATGGGAACGATCGTCGATCCTTATGCGGTTATGGCATTTCTTGGCGCGGTAACATCCCGAATTAATTTTGGTTCTGCTGTCATTATTGGCCCGTACCGGCCGCCGCTGCCGACTGCGAAATGGTTGCAGAGCATTCAGATTTTATCAAATGACCGAATGCTTTTCGGGGTTGGTCCGGGCTACCTTACAGAAGAATTCGCCGCGCTCGGTGTCTCAAAAAGTAAACGCGGGAAGCTGACTGATGAGCTACTCGATATGCTGCATTTGGCATTTTCTGAAGAGACGGTTGAAAGTAATGGCCAAGAGCTAGTTCTGATGACGCAGGCAAAGCGACCACCGTTTTTCATCGGAGGCGGTCCGAACATTGCCATTCCTCGAGCTATAAAGCGCGGCGATGGTTGGATGCCGGTCAGTATTTTACCGAGCGAACTTAAGCCGTTGGTAGATGATATGCAGATACAAGCAGTGGACGCCGGTCGGGGCAAACTTGAAGTTGTCGCGATGAAAACCCTGCCGCTAGACGATTTGAACGTCGCGATCGAACTCGCTCAAGGCTATCAAGATGCAGGTGCTACCCATTTGGTGCATACCCAAGGTTATGACAGCCCTGAACAATATAAAGACTTGGTGGATATAGTGTGTAAAGAGATCCGACCTGCTGTGCAATAGATGTTTTAAAAAGTGAAGTAGTTAGCGTTCGCCAAGCCCATTCTCAACATAGTCCACTAATTTTTGAACCTCATCATAAGTCAGAACGTGTCCAAAGCCTGGCATTTGCTTGTTTCCGCGTGTGATCATAGACACGACGTGCTCGCGGTCAAACTTTTGGGTTAAATCGGACCCACCCCCGTGGCCCCCTTTGCCAGTTGTTCCGTGACACTGGCCGCAGTAGCGAGCGTATATTGCTTCGCCGTCGAGGGTGATATCTCCATTGGCCACTTTAGCGCCCCCGATAGAGCCGGCCAGCGTTGTAGAAGCGGCGGCTCCCGGTGCAATTTCGTCGAGTGTTCCTGTTAAGGAAAAAAGCCATAGGCTATCACCAGGTGGTGATTGTGCGAACAAAGCGCCAGCAGCATAAACAGAGACGTACTGTACGCCTTTGTGTTCGAATACTGCCGGAGGTGCGTTTACCCCGGCCCCAGTTTGAAACTCCCATAACAAATTCCCGGTGCGGGAATCTAATGCGGCAAAGCGACCATCATTTTGCCCCGTAAAGATCAGATTGCCAGCTGTTGCGGTTGAACCGCTGTAGCAGCTATCTTCCCAGCGTTGGCGCCAACGGAGTCTATTGGTACGCATGTTTATAGCGGCAAATATGCCAACTCGCTGGCTATCGAATAGGAAATCTCCGCCTAAAAACTGTTGTTGCGGCGCGCCATCATCGACTGTACCGCCGGTGAATAAACCTATTAGGTCCATGCCACAAATGTATAGTGTTTGGGTGCGCGGGTCGTATGATGCCGGGGGCCACGCTGTCGCACCAAAAGAACTCGGCCGCACTGCGACAATGTCTTTCCAATAAGGTGTGAATATCCGCCCCTCATTTATGTAAGGAACCCCATAGAGTGGCATTTCCATTGATTGTGGAACGAAAGCATCACCTATCGGGTAGGGTTGCGTGGCCGCGGTATGTTGGCGGGGCTCTTGTGGCACCGGCCTCTCTTCGATACCGATTAATGGCTCCCCCGTGACCCGATCGAGGATGTAAACCCAGCCGGTTTTTCCAGGATGGGCGATCGCCCGGCGCGACTCACCTTCAAAGTCCATATCGAATAACACCACCGGGTTTGCCGCATCATAGTCCCAAAGATCGTGGTGAACTTCTTGGAAGTGCCAGCGGTAGATTCCGGTGTTTACATCAACTGCTACAATGGACGCCGAGAACAGATTGTCACCCGGTCGAACAGCACCGTTAAAATCTGGTCCTGGATTACCCGTTGCGAAATACAATAATCCGAGTTCTGGATCGACGGCTGGCGTGTGCCAAACAGTTGCGCCGCCACGCCGCCAAATATCGGAATCTTGTGGCCACGTGTCATGGCCGAGTTCGCCAGGGCCGGGAACAGTGTAAAACGTCCAGACAGGGGTCCCGTCATTAGCGCGGAACGCTTTAATGCTGCCGCGCACGCCGTATTCAGCTCCTCCGAACCCTGTTATCACTATGCCATTGTAATATAGAGGTGCGCTCGTGATAGTAAATCCATCTTGCCATTGTTCAGCTTGAACAGACCAAAGTTCTTTACCATCAGCGACACTTAGTGCTACTAACTTACTATCGAGGCGACCTACAAAAATCTTGTCTTCACCAATCGCGACGCCGCGGCTTGTCCAACCGCAGCAGATCGTCGAGATTTCGGGATCCAAGCCAGATTCGTAGGTCCACAGAAACTTGCCAGTTTCTAGATCAATCGCAAAAACGTCATTTGCACCAGTTACTAAATATATAACCCCATCGTGCACAATGGGCTGTGCTTCACCGGAGTAGGGTGGGCCGACGCCCGAGCCGTTCAAATGTACGTGCCAAACACCTTTAAGTTTATCAACGTTATTGGTGTTGATTTCATCCAACGGTGAATACCGCTGATTATATATATTGCCGCCGTTGGTTAACCAAGAAAGCGTTGGATTCTTAATTAAAGTTTCGGAAGAGGGTGTGGTAAGTCCATTGGAGTGAACTGCCAATGGCAATACCGACAATACCAACAATCGGTATAGCATATACATACTACGTAGACCTCTACTGACTAACGACGGGGTAGTGTATTTAAAACGGTGAAGTGCCAAATTAATTTTTAAGTAAAATGAGCATGAAATTCGTCAGTGATTCTCCTATACCGTGTAACTAACGAGTGTGCCTAAAAGCGATAGGGAAATTCGATGTTCGTGAAACCAAACCAGTGAACCGAGTATCTAAAATCTTTCCTAGGAATTTGGGCGGGTAAAGCTCGGCGTAGAAGATAGCTCTTATTAAGTTTTCGAGTAGTACAGTCGGCCAATCGAATAAATTCCAGTCGAAAGGGACGCCACATTCTAAGCGAGGATAAGATCCCAGCCTGTCTGCTGCCATTAGTATCGCGGCACCGTCGGATCGATCCGCTGTGACCACGCGTCAATTCCACCAACAAGGTTGTGTGCATTGCTAAAGCCTTGGTCACGATAGTGTTCTGCGGCAGACTGGCTACGGACACCAGAATGGCAATGGAATACGAGTAAAGTATCTTTCGGCAGTGATTCTATGTAATTTGCTGTTTCTACATCTAGAAATTTTGAACCCTTTATCATGGCACGCTCTCGCTCATGCTGCTCACGTACGTCAAACAATTCTAGAACGATATCGTCGTCGAGTTTTGTCTTTAATTCTTCGACTTCCATTTGTTTGATTGGAGGCGGTGCATTGGGGTTGCGGATACTGAATCCGCCGCCATGTGGACCATCGCTCATGCCGATTTCAAGTCCTTGTGCACGTCGCGCGGAATCACGATTTAGGAGAATGTCTATTCCATTACTCGACGCTGTAACCTCGTGTCCGGTGTTCGGGTTTAAACTAAATTCATGATTCCATTTTGCGTCAATCTTTAGATGTACTGCCGACCCGGGGTTCTGTGCCGTAACTTCTTGGATCGTCTTTGCAGCACTGTCACTGATAGTTATCTCGGGGATCACAACCTCACCTGCTTCGAAGCCCAGTGAAGCGTGCAATTCGCCGCTAGTGTACATTTGTTGAATAACATCACAGCCACCCACGAATTCTTCCTGTATGTATAGTTGCGGAATCGTAGGCCACTGCGAAAAGATTTTGATACCTTCGCGAATTTCTGGATCTTCCAGTACGTTAACTGTTTTGTAGTCAGACACAATGCCACTCAGGATTCCCGTCACTGTGGCTGAAAATCCGCATTGCGGTTGTTGTGGCGTGCCCTTCATAAACAATACAACGTCGTTAGACGCAAGCAGTAATTCTATTCTTGAGCGAACTTGATCGTTCAGATCCATCATACGATTCCTTGCAACTAGATTGAACTTGAAGTCTAAATTAACAGGTGGTGCTGTTCAACATGGCTTTTAGTAGACAGTATCAAAATAGAAGCCGCCAAAAAGGAAAAATCTCGAAAAGCTTTAGAGAGGTAGTGAAACCAATCCGTCGGCGAGCTTGGGGTCGAACCAGGTCGACTTTGGCGGCATAACTTTACCAGCATCGGCCACTCCTATTAGGTCTCCGAGGGTCGTCGGGAATAGACTAAACCCAACAGCCTCATCAGCTGAGTTGACACGTTCAGCTAGTTCGTTTGGTCCGAGTGCCCCCCCAACGAACTCGATCCGAGGATCAGTTCTTGGATCCGAAATTCCGAGCAGTGGTTTGATAATCAATCGGTCGAGTACGCTAACATCTAGTCGATCAATTGGATCGGTTGTGG
>CAYFFH010000245.1:0-5062 GCA_964342175.1 uncultured Enterobacteriaceae bacterium
CTCTGGTAGGGTCATGCGCCAGTTTGCCCAACCCGTTACTCCGGGGCCGGATCCATGGATCAGCAAAACAGGCGAACCGTTACCGATATCATGGTAGTTGGTGGTGATGCCATGCGCGATGATCGTTTGTCCGATTTCGGGGTTAGTCGTTGCGTTCATTGTCTCTCCAAGCTAGCTGTGTATTACAAATATACGTAAGGGCGGGACAAATCCCGTTTGGGTCGTGATTTCCACTATCGCAAACTATGTTTGACCCACAGTTTGATATATTAGCGACTCTCAGCGGAGCATTGTCGGTTTTTAAACTCATTTCTGGTGAACATATGTGGCCGATTCGGCCGAAACTATTTTCGCATAGTTTGAGGTCCGAGGTTTCTGCACCTTATCCTTAAATCATCGTATTAAGTTTGCTTTCAACACCTGATAAATCATTATTCCTCCATTAAGCAACTAACTAAACACGAATCCGGAGTAGGTATTTTTTACTGCTGCTTCGCAAATTTCAACGTATCTTGGCCAGTCCACATAAGGCACAAACTCTCGGGGTTTCCCCGGTATGTTGTCACCCTGATACCAGTTATCGCACGCCGTAAATAGTGTCCGGTCGGCAGCTCGGCGGACCTGTTCCATCCAATCATTCTCAGCGGTTGAGGTTACCTCAACACAGCGATAGCCTTGCCTTCGCATATGGTCCAGACAACCTCCTATTAAATTTACGTGCTGCTCGATCGCGACCACCATGTTAGCTAATACCGAGGGACTACCGGGGCCAGTAACCATAAACAGATTCGGAAAATCCGCGCTAGACAATCCGAGATAGGTGCGCGGGCCTTTAGTCCATTTTTTGCGGAGGCTAAGGTCATTTTTGCCACGGATGTCGATTTTGTTTAGTGACCCGGTGAAGGCGTCGAAACCGGTGGCGAAGATGATGCAATCGAGAGTGTGGTTGTACCCATTCGCGATAATTCCTTTTTCACTTATCGCCTCTACCCCGTGTTGGCTAACGTCCACTAGGGTGACATTCGGGCGATTATAGGTTTCGAAGTAATTAGTATCTAGGCAGGGTCGCTTACAGGCGTAAATATGTTTAGGTTGTAGTGCCCGCGCGGTATCGGGGTCCTCGACAATGTCACCGATTTTACCGCGGATGAAGTTAGATAGATCCTCGTTTGCTGCGTGATTCACGGAAGAATCTCGGAAGGCTGTTGAATAACCCAGACCGCCTTTCTCCCAGCATTGCTCGTAAATTCTTGTCCGCTCTCCAGCAGATACTTCGAAGGTTTTTGGTGCCTCGCGGTCAATGATGATGTCCATTGCTACTGGTTGTCGGTAATTGCGCGCACGAAATCCAGAGTAGTCCGATTTGATCTTGGCCTCATAGACTTTATCCATTGGACCATTACGGGCAGGCGTACTGAATTGTGGAGTGCGCTGGAAAACCTTTAAATGTGCTGCCGTTCGTGCAATCACCGGAATCGCTTGGATCCCGGTTGAGCCGGTGCCGATTATTCCAACATGTTTGCCTCGAAAATTAATTTCTTCGTGTGGCCAACTCCCGGTGTGGAACCATTCGCCTTTGTACTCCCCGAGCCCGGGAAAGTCAGGGGTCTTCATGGTCGATAAACAGCCTGTCGCAAAAATGCAGAAACGCGCTGTGATCGACTTGCCAGTGTCAGTTTCAACTCGCCACAATGTATTGCGTTGGTCGAGGGTTGCGCTCGTGACGGTTGTATCGAACTGAATAGCACTGCGCAGATTGAAACGTTCAGTCACGTGACGAAGGTAGGATAGGATCTCCGATTGCGATGCATAGGTTTCCGACCATTCCCATTCTTGTTGCAAAGCTTCTGAGAATGCATAGGAGTATTGGAGGCTCGGTGCGTCGCAACGTGCACCGGGATAACGGTTCCAATACCACGTGCCACCTACATCGGATCCTCGCTCAAACAAGCAAACGCTGAATCCGAGCTTGCGTAGTTTATAGATTGTGTATAAGCCGCCAAAACCGGCGCCGATTACTACAGCGTCGACATCGATACGGTTTGATTCAGTGTTGTTGCGGTCTGGCTCCAGTTTGTTCACTAATATAAAACTGCTAAATGTGATCGGATAAACATAGCTTGTATTTTCGCATAAGAGCAAAAAAATGCCCGCAACCTACTAAGGGGAATGATCAGTCTGTGCAAAATGACTCATTTTAGGTTCTTGGGCCATATTTCACGAATCTCAGATTTATATCCTCCTTAGAAGGGATTTCGCAACAGCAGGGTTCCAGGGATTGCGCGCGAGTCCGTTGTTGGGTTTGGCTAGGCGGGAAGGTTAACCAGTGGCATAGAAAGAGCGGACATGAAAATCCATTTATTAATGTAGAGTAAAGTCCAGCAGATTAATATGTAATAATTTACATAAATTATATTGCAATTAACCTATGTACTATAATAAAAGATAGGGATATTTGTGTGAACCTAATCCAACAATAAATGCATAAATTTACATATATTTTCGTTTTTACCCTAGTACTCTGCTTCGCGGCTAAGCTCGGTGCCCAGACAACTGAGGCGGTATCATTTGGCCCCCTCCATAAAGCTTTGGGTCTACCGTTAGACTTCAATTTGGGTGGTACTCACCGAATACGCTACGAGCTGCTCGACTCGCAGTTTCGCGCCGGTCGCAACGGTGGCGATCAGATTCTGAATTTAAGGACTACGCTCATGGCGACGATCGGTCGCGGCAACACTACGATTACAGGGGAGATGATTGATGCGAGAGCAGCGTTAGATGATCTAGGTACTCCAATGAGTACTGGGCTGGTCAACACCGTAGAATTGTTACAAGGGTTCTTTCGTTGGAGAAATACAGGTCTCTTAGGTCTAGGTGGCAAAAGTACCGTTACGATCGGACGTTTCACAATGGACATAGGGAGCCGACGTTTCGTAGCGCGTAATCGGTTTCGCAATACTATCAATGCATTTACTGGTATTGATTGGCAATGGCAGGGAAGGGGCCAACGTCGCCTTCGTATATTCTTCACTTTACCCGTTAATCGGAAGCCGAATTTGTTTGGGGCACTTCGTGATAACGAAATTGAATTCGACGACGAGGATTCGAACGTTAAATTCTGGGGGTTATACTATACCGATACATTCAATTGGGGTGATAGGGGCGAGTTATTCTATTTCGGAATTGACGAGAATGATTCTACCGATCGGCAAACACGCAACCGTAAACTTTCGACAGTTGGGTTTCGCATTTACCGTAAGCCGGGCCTTTCCGCGTTGGATTACCAGTTCGAATCTGTATTTCAACTTGGCGAGTCGCGTTCGTCGACTTCCTTGCAAAGCGTTACGAATCTAGATCATTTCGCGATTTTCCAGCATGCAGAGCTCGGCTACACTTTTGCACATCCTTGGCATCCGCGATTGGTCGCTCAATACGACTACGTAAGTGGTGATGGCCGGACTACCGATAGAGACAATGAGGGCTTTGATACGCTTTTCGGTGCACGCCGATTCGATTTTGGTCCGACCGGCATATATGGATCGTTCGCTCGGTCCAATATTAATACACCAGGGTTACGTTTGTTTTTAAAGCCGGGTTCTTCGGTTACTAGCTTTATTGTATACCGAGCTTTTTGGTTAGCATCAAAGCGTGATGCATGGACGGCAAGCGGGGTGCGCGATGTTAGCGGTGCGAGCGGTAGTTTTATTGGTCAACAGGTAGAGTTATGCATTCGTTGGGAGGTGGTGCCTAAACGCATTCGACTTGAAGGCGGGGTTGCACATCTATTTGATGGTGGATTTATGCGAGATGCGCCAAACAGTAACCGTCAAGGCGATGCAACTTATCTTTATTCACAAATCGGGTTTGCGTTTTAAGTCTCATGTTGGATTTAAGCTCAGCAGCGGCTACAGCGATGCACTTGATTGCTAGTCTCGATGCAGCGTTACTTGAAATCGTCTTGCTTTCACTACGCATTAGTCTTTCGGCAGTCATTATTGGATCTATTATCGGGTTGCCGATCGGAGCGGCGATTGCGGTTGGAAGATTTTTTGGACGTGAGTTTTTGATAATGTTGGTTAATGCATTGATGGGGTTGCCACCAGTTGTGGTTGGATTAATAGTTTATCTTCAATTATCGAGAACTGGACCATTCGGATCGTTGCAAATGTTGTATACACCCGCGGCGATGATCATCGCGCAGGTAATTCTTGTTACCCCAATCGTAATTGCTTTGACCAGGCAGTTTGTCGAGGATGCAAATGCCGATTACGACGAACAGTTACGCTCTTTGGGGGTGCGCGGTTGGGCGAAGCTTACAACATTGATCAACGAAATTCGGTTCAGCCTGATAACGGTTATTTTAGCCGCATTTGGGCGGGCAATCGCGGAAGTAGGGGCAGTGATTATAGTCGGCGGCAATATTAATCATGTCACTCGGGTGATGACTACCTCTATTACTTTGGAGACTTCTAAGGGGAATCTCGGCCTAGCATTGGCATTGGGGATTATATTGATGCTACTTGCACTAGCCATGAATGCTATGGCAACGATAGTAGGACACCTTGGGAAAGTGAGGGCCTATGCTTGACATAAATACGCTAAAACGAAGTAAAAATTCAGGTAAACACCGAACCTCAATATTGCCGCTAGATGTCCAAGACCTAGTCTATGAAGATAGAGGTAAACGTATAATTCATAGTATTAATTTACATATTGAACCGACTGGTTGTACTGCGATTATGGGATATAACGGTGCGGGTAAAAGTGTGCTCGTACGGTTACTCCACGGTCTCCTTCCGCCATCTTCTGGGATATTTAAATGGTCTGGTGATTTCACGAAGGATGAGATTTCACGACGGCAATCAATGGTATTTCAAACACCAGTACTGTTGCGACGTTCAGTCGAGGCCAACATTGAATATGCGCTTCGGAAGCGCGGATTAAATAGAGAAGAATGTTCTCTCAGACTTGAAGAGATACTTCGAGAGGGCAATCTAATTAAATTGCGCAAACGCCCAGCAAGAGTACTTTCTGCGGGGGAACGGCAGCGGATCGCGGTGTG
>CAYFFH010000246.1:0-5053 GCA_964342175.1 uncultured Enterobacteriaceae bacterium
CCGCATTAGAACACTGCTCAATGATCAGAACTCGTCCCTCATCGGGCGAAAAGGCATTAAGGCCTATCCAGTACGAGAGGAAAAGGGCATCATTTTTACATTTGTTGGCGATATAGAGCCACCCCCGCTCGAAGCCGATGTGCCAGTCGGATTTTTTGATGAGGACACGGCTGTCTGCGTCGCTGATCCCTACGTTGTGCATTCTAACTGGCGACTAGGATCCGAAGGCGGCTATGACCCTGGCCATCACTTTATTCATAACTGGTCGAAGTTTTCGATCAACGCACGCATCGCGATGACGTTTGGTTGGACCTCTACACAAGAGTCGTTGCTGAAGACGTGTCACTATGAGACTAGCGGCACCGGGCCGAGCGGCTTTACACGCGTGGCGTCGGAGACAAGCATGTCAGTTGATGCCACCATCCCGGGACGCAACGGTAGCCCATCGAAGAAAGTTGTCCTACCGATCGCAGGTGGTCAAACACAATCTGAAATCGAGATGTTTGGCGCAATGGATTTCGCTACCAAGGTTGGCGCATGGCTACCTTGTGCACTAACTGTTGACCCTTGGCCGTTCCCAGGCATTATACACAATGAATATTATGTACCCCGAGATGCGAACTCCCATTACTACTTCCAATGTGGGTGGACTAAAGTTGACAATGAAGAAACTGCCGATGAATGGACCAACGGACAACTTGGACAAGTCCGCTGGAAAATTCCCGTAGCAGAAGATTTTACTGTTCAGGATGCCGAGGCACGCGAAGGTATCGAAAAATTTTATGCTAACGAGGATGGTTGGAAGCAGGAACAGATTGCCGCATTCGACATCGAACTATTAATGTGGCGCGTGTTCGCCGGAGAAAATTGTCGCGGCATTCAACAAGCGGATCACACTCGAGGTTTATTCAAGCGGTAGCGTGACCTGTAGCTGAATTCAGATCTTCGTATCGGTGGCAGTGCGCCAACGACACACTCGTTGCCACATTTTTCAATTCTAGTGCGGCTGCCTCAACGACTCGTTGCTAATTTAATTCGCTCGGCGGTCGCAGAATTGAAATGACCTCCCAGTATTATCGCTTTTTGTTAATCTACCGTAAGAGGAGATACCACGATGGAAATGTCTGAACTAGAAAAACGAATAACTCGTCTTGAAGACATCGAAGCGATCAAGCAACTCAAAGCTCGTTATTGCCATATATGCGATGATACCCACAATCCTGAAACTATCGCGTCTGTCTTTGCAGAGGACGGTATCTGGGAAAGTGACGATTTCGGTAAGGCCCAAGGCCATAGAGATATACGCGCGTTGTTTAGTAGTTTCCGCGAACTTTTCACCTTTTCTCAGCACAATATTTCGAATCCCGTGATCCAGGTGAAGGACACTCATGCAACTGGGATCTGGTACATCATGGGTCCGTGGACCATAGCCGAAAACAACAAGGAAATATGGATGGCTGCTCGCTACGACGACGACTACGTGAAAATCAATGGCGAGTGGAAATACCAACACCTTCGAGTCGATTTACGAATGAAAATCGATCGATAAAGACCAAATAGACCCGATCTGACCCATAAAACGAATTTAAATATGTTCCCGTTAAAGGAGAACTCACGATGGATATGACCGAACTTCAACAACGAATCACCCGGTTAGAAGACATTGAAGCAATTAAACAACTCAAAGCACGTTACAGCCATATTTGCGACGATTTACACAACCCAGATACCATCGCGTCGGTTTTCGCGGAAGATGGGATCTGGGAAAGCGAAGATTTCGGCAAGGCTGTTGGCCACCAAGAAATCCGCGATTTATTTAAAGGCTTTAGAGATATGTTTACATTTTCGCAACACAACATGATGAATCCAGTAATTGAGGTCAACGGTAATCGCGCTACCGGTATTTGGTACATCATGGGTCCATGGACCTTGAAAACAGGAAATAAGGAGACCTGGATGGCCTTGCGCTATGACGATGATTACGTAAAAACAAATGGCGAATGGAAGTACCAGCACTTAAGAGTCGTGTTACGTATGACGGCTGATAGATGATCTAGGGTTGAGGTCTCCAGCTGTAGCTACTGGGGGAAACTATTTCGCTACAGCCCTACCTTTAATTTTCGATCTTTATTGAATAAAAGAATATCTCAGAAAAAATAAATCGTCCTCGGTTTGAAAAACCTGTTTCAGCTGATTAAATCCCTAATCTAATCGCGAAATTTTGTGAATCGATCCATGAAAGCCTGTGAGTTTTTGAATTTTAGACACCGTTTTTCGATTAAATGCCAAGATAAAACAGATAAAAGTAATGCCACAGTAAAGGATGTGCCGATCATCACCCCTACCGAAATCCCAGGAATTGTTGCTGCAATTGACTGCTGAACTGGAAAGGCATAAATGTACATGCCATAGGAATAATCTCCTATCTTATTGAAGCTTCGTATGCGGCCTGCCGGAACATACGCTATGAACAGCGTCAAATATGGAATGCTAACAACGTATAAAACAAAAAATACTTTCGGGTTAAACGATGCTATCAATACCAATATAAAGAGGAATAGAAAAGCCCTCAACGAAAGATAAATATGTTCGCGCCATGCATAACAACTAGCACCGATAAAAAACATAGTAAATAAGTGTATAAACGGTACTGATGTATACGTGTAAAAATGGTTTGCGATATTGGCGGTAATCGCCAATATCGCAACAATCAATAGGACATATTTCGTCGAATAATTTCCACCCAATCGATTTTGGATCCAATCGATAGAAAAAAGAATAATGGCCAGCATAGCGTACATTCTGACCTCGTAAGGCAAAGTCCACAGTGATCCGTTGACCGCATATTTCCACGGATTACCGGCGAATACCCCTGGCAAGTCGTACTCCAGACCAAAGAACAGCATAGAATTCTTAATGAAAAACTTAAACGTTTGCGCAGTACTTAGGTACTCCCATACAGAGAGGTTCGTATACGATAACCCTACAATAGACACGCAAAACAGAACTGCAACTACCAAGGCAGGGTAAATCCGCATGATTCTTGCCCACACGAATATAAGTAAATTCCTTCGCGAAAAGTAACTACTAGTGACTAAAAAACCACTGGCCACAAAAAACACATCGACCGCGATCATTCCCCATGTCATCCCAATAGTCTTGCTCAACGGTTCCGCATCAGCGGAGCCCAGCGCAATCGCAAAGCTATGGCTATATAGAACCAACGCTGCTGCAACAAAACGGATCAGATTGAAATTGTTATCTCTGCTGCTCGAATAGGCAGACAATGGAGAGTTCATACTCGGCCTGTTAGAAGTAATTTCTAGTTGGCATGGTCAAATTTTCAACAAACATTTGAATACAATGGTAGAAAATTTATTTTTTCACTTTTTTGTGACGATTATATTCGTCTTATCTTTTGCGTCGAAAGTTTTTGGTCAGATTTTCTCGACCGCGATGCGATATTAACGCAACTTGGATCGATTACAACGAAGAAAAGAGGATTACTCACGGTCCCAATTAGGCGCCACAAGTCGCCGCCTACCGTCCCGTGATAAATTAACGCCGGCGTCATCACGCGCCTCGCGGTCCCACAATTGGCAGGTCACCTGCTTATGTTTCTGATCAAGGCCTTCGCAATAATTAGTGTATTCACAAACCCGAACAGCAGCACCACAACCTTCCCGAACTTTTGTGAACCAGTCGGGATCGGCCAATGCTTGCCGCGCAAAACCAATTATGTCAGCTCTGCCCGTCGCCAGAATTTGCTCTGCCTGTTGAAAGCCATGGATCCCACCCGCTACTACGATCGGTGTTGCAAAACCCTCCGCGCGCACTGCCGCCCGGATACGCGCAGAGGGTTCGATATTACGACCGAACGGTCCAAATTTATCGGATAAATACTGTGGCATACACTCATAACCACTAGGTCCGGTATAGGGATACGCGGCCTCGCCCTCTCGCGGCTGTTTCGCATCTTCGAATTTGCCGCCGCGAGACAACGATAGAAAGTCCATACCGGCACGTGCAAATTCAATAGCAAAATAAATCGCATCATCAATATTACTGCCGCCGGCAATACAATCATCGGTAAGAAAACGGCATCCAACGGCAAATTTTCCTCCCACGGCTGAGCGTACGGATTGATAAACCTCAATGGGCAGTAGAACCCGCTGCGCGCGGGCACCACCGTACCCATCTAGACGCGTATTCGAGGCCGATAAGAACGACGCCATGGTATAAGCATGTGCATAGTGCAACTCCACCCCGTCAAAACCGGCAAGTTCGGCCCGCCGCGCGGCGCGCGCGAAAATCTGTGGCAAGACGCGCGGTAGGTCCGCGATATGTGCTGCGTGAGTGTCAGTAACACGTTCTCTAAATCCAACGTTCAAGTCGTCCAGTTCGCGCGCAGTCAAAACCGTTGCGAGATCCTCAAGCGTCAAACCCATCAAAATTTCGCGAACGCTCGCCTCCGGAGCAAGTACTTGGTCAAGTCGAACACGATGCTCTGGTGTAATTTTAAGAAATCTGCGGAAATATTTCTCACGCGCCGGGCTGGCCTTCGGCAAAGCGGCGGTGCCAAGCCAGGACATCGTCGGTCACAAAACCGGTTTCAGTGGCACGCCACGGGACCATAGCCGGCACCCAAGTGCATTCATTAAGTAGGGTCGGGCCGAGTGGTATGCTCTGAAAAAGACGTGCTTGGGCAGCTTCCTCCCGCATCGGCCATGGGCCGGGTTGAGCTCGAAAACGAATGCGATCCGCTGGCTTCCACATCGGCGATTAAAAACCGTAATTTAATTCAAACAAAAAATCCACGTAGTCGCTTGTCAGCAAACCCACTTCTACCATTACCACATCCCAATATTACACTTTCCGTAAATGCTGACGCCGGAATAATTTTAAGCTAAAATATTTTCAACTTAAAGTAATTTTTTGATCGTAATTTCACAATTCAGAAATTCACTAACGCGCGCGGCCGATAGCAATGAAAATATCTGTAATCGGCGGGGGACCCGGCGGGCTATATTTCGCCATCCTCGCTAAGAAACAA
>CAYFFH010000247.1:0-5042 GCA_964342175.1 uncultured Enterobacteriaceae bacterium
TATCTCTATCGAAAGCAAAATCGCTTTCCACGAAGATCTGGTTCAGACTCTTAACAATACCGTATATAACCAACAGAAACGGATCTCAGACCTTGAGGGTCAATTACAAGCCCTCTTGCAACGAATCGCCAATCTTGGCCACTCGTCGAATGACCCAGCGGAACATCCCGAGCGGCCGCCGCACTATTAATCATGTTACCTTTAACACGGCTATTCCGGAGACCGCTCCTAATAATTTAACGGGAGGAGGCAATGAGACCAGCACCGTTCCAGTATAGTAAACCTGAGACGATCGAGCAGGCAATACAAGCAATTCTAAGTGGGGCTGTACCGCTTGCCGGCGGTCAAAGTCTGATCCAGGCTATGCGTTTGCGAAGCGCCGAACCGACTTCCATTGTAGATCTCAATGCCGTTAGGGATCTTAGTAGTGAGATCGAATGTGATCGTGAAGTGGTTAAGATCGGCGCGCTAGCAACACATCGCCAGTTGGCAGAACACCCTACGGTTCAACACGAATTCCCATGGCTGGCGAAAGCGGCGACTGAACTCGGCGACGTGCAGATCCGCAATCGCGGCACGGTTCTCGGAAACGTCTGCTGGGCCGATCCGCGGGCGAACATGGCCGTCGCGTTACTAGCCAGCGACGCTATCATCCATACGACCTCGACTACCAAAAATGGCAACCTCGAGCAGATACCCATCGTCGACTTTTTCAATGGCTTTCGAAGCAACGTACTTGAAGCACAGCTGGCCATTTCAATAGAACTCGCGCGTAAACCCAACACAATAGGTAGCTATATTGAATTTTCACGCCAACGTCAGGACCTCGCCCTTTGTAATGTTTGTGTTGTGCATCGCGATAGAACCACTGCAATAGCGGTCGGGGGTATTGCACAGCAGCCAATCCGACTAACGCAACTCGAGCTGGTGCTACGCAAGCAAGGGTTGTCGCAAAAGCTTTTGGCGACACAGATCGGACAAGCTATAGAAGGATCCCACCTCGAAGCAATCAACGACCAATTCGGCACTTCGGCTTTTAAGCAACATCTCGCAGCAACATTGATACAACGCGCAATCGCAAAATGTATTGACGGAGGCGACCATGCCTGAACGTAATAAAACTGAAAGCGGGTACGATAGCTGGCCGATCCAAATTTTGGTTAATGGAACCATAGTTGCCAAGGAAATTGAACCACGGGTATTGCTCATAGATTTTTTGCGCACAGAAGCGTTACTCACAGGCCCCCGTATCGGTTGTGAGGAAGGCGCTTGCGGGGCGTGCACGGTAGAATTAAACGGCCACTCAATCAAGGCTTGTTTGACCCTGGCAGTGCAAGCAGATGGGGGATCTGTTACGACCATAGAGGGCGTCGCCGAGAACGATACTTTGTCTAAATTACAAAAGGCCTTCATAGATTGCCATGCCGTCCAATGTGGATATTGCACCTCCGGAATGATCATGAGCGCCCGTGCATTCCTCGATTCAGTCGGTTCCGATGAGTTTAGTGATGACGATATTCGCCATGCATTAAGTGGAAACTACTGCCGCTGCACCGGCTACAACAGCATCATACAAGCGGTGAAGGTTGCCGCCGGTAAAGAAAAAGCGCCTGGGCATCTCGACGCAAGTACTATCCCTGACGGTAAATGGATTGGACAATCGATCGTGCGCCGCGAAGACAACCGACTAGTGCGTGGCGGTGGCCGCTACGCCGATAACTATGGAAGTGCCACAGATCTCCACCTGACCATTGCACGAAGCCGGCGGGCCCACGCGAAAATAAAATCGATCGATACGACAGCTGCCAAGGCAGCACCTGGAGTTACACTTGTCCTGACCGGTAGCGAAGCGTTAGAGCATTGGCAACCCATCTCACCAACGATGGATATGCTCGATCTGCACCTTCCTCGAAAACACGCAATTGCGGTCGACAAGGTAGTCTATTATGGCGAACCCGTTGCAATCGTCGTCGCCGCGAGCCCATACCTTGCTGAGGACGCGGCAAAGCTAGTTGTCGTAGACTACGAAGACCTGCCTGCAAATACAGATAGCCGCGCGGCAGTGGATGTCGCCTCTAGCGACGATGCGCTGCTCTACCCCGAATGGGGAAGCAATATTCAGTTCGAGTCGCCTTTTGAGCTCGGTGACGTGGATGCTGCGTTTGCTGCCGCAGATCTTATTGTAGATGAAGAAATCATCTCACATCGCGTTGGCGCCATGCCGATGGAAACTCGCATGGTACACGCAGATTTTAACCGCCCCGAACAGAAACTTACGATACGCGCATCAACACAAGTGCCACATCAAATGCGGATGTACATGAGTCAGGTCTTTGGTATACCCGAGACGCATATTCAAGTTGTTGTTGGCGATGTCGGTGGTGGCTTTGGTGCCAAGCTTAGCGTTGACACAGAACTAATCCCAGCTCTCGCGACAATTCTACTTGGACGCCCAGTAAAATGGTTTGAATCGCGCTCTGAATGGATGTTCGCCGGGCCTGCGGCCCGCGATTATAAAGTTCGCTCCCGTGCCGCCTTTGACAGCCAAGGGCGGCTACTCGCTTGTGAAACTGACGTACTGGCTGACATGGGTTGCGATGGCGCCGAGCGCGCCTCAGGACTTGGTATGCCGCTAAACGGTGGGTCTTATATGCCTGGTGCCTACTTGGTCGACACCTATCGATCACGCGTTCGCTGCGTTGTTACGAACAAGCCTCCATACAACGCGTACCGAGGGTATGGTAAAGATTTGGCCAACATTATGATGGAGCGGGTCCTAGACCAAGCCGCTGATCGCCTTGAAATCGATCCGATTGAAATTAGACGTAAAAATCTACTCACCAGCTACCCCCATCAATTGGCTACAGGACCGATAATCGAAAACGGTAGTTTACGCGAGTCGCTCGATAAAATTGTTGATGCCATGAACCTCGGAGAACTTCGTCGCGAGCAGGCTCGTGCTTTACAGGCAGGTCGATATCTCGGGATCTGCGTGGTCCCCTACATTGAGCCAGCAGGAGCAGCCTTTCCTGGCAGCGCATTCCAAAACTATGAGTCTGTCACGTTACGCATAGCCGCCGACGGTTCAGTCTTATTAATGACTGGGATCCAGAATATCGGACAGGGAATCGAGACAGCCTATGCGCAGGTCACAGCGGAGTTAATCGGTTGTCGGATGAAAGACGTGTCCGTTGTGTGGGGCGATACAACTGCAATCCCTTTCGGATCTGGCACCTTTTCTAGCCGAGGGGCGATGTTTGCGGTCGGTGCGATCGTCGACGCGGCTGAAAAAATCAAGACCCGACTCTTGTTAGGTGCCACAGTATTGCTTGGGTGTACCAATGAAGAACTTGAAATCAACAATTCTATTATTAAGAGCAATAAAACTGGCGCAAGCTGCACACTCTCAGAGTTAGCGCACGCTTGCTACGTCCAACCCGGTGCGGAGATTATCCTCGCAGGCGCAGACGCACCACTGCTCGAAGCACACGGCACCTACCGGCATCCCCAGGTTAGCTGGAAATTTGACGAAATGGGCCGCGCTCAATTCTACCCATCACATGCCGGAGGAGCTGCCGCGGCAAAGGTCGAAGTGGATCCAGAAACAGGTAAAGTTGACGTGCTCAAAATTTGGATGGTTAGCGATCACGGTGTGATCCTGAATCCTTTAATTCTTAGAGGTCAAACTACGGGGGGGGTTGTGCAGCAAATCGGCGCGACGATCTACGAAAGCTTTGAGTACGACCCGGAGGGGATTCCTTACGCGAAAACGATGAAAGATTACGGGATGCCGACAGTGTGGGCCGCGCCGGAGATCCATCTTGAGCATTTGGTAACAAAATCACCAGCGACTCGGGTTGGCGCAAAAGGAGGTGGGGAGGACGGTTGTATCGCAACCACAACGGTGCTGATGGGCGCAGTCGAGGACGCCCTACGACCGTTCGGCGTCAAAGTGATGAACGGACAGCTGACGCCAGATCGGATCCGCAGCCTCATCGCAGCTTCGCTCGCAGATTAAGTTCAATATCAGCAGGGCCGATTCCACGCGTTACAAGAAATCCAGCCTTTTTCGCTCGTTTTCCGGCTACCGGCGGCCGCCGCGACGCCCACCACCACGCGTACTGGACTTCTCCTGCGCCATGTTAACGCGCAAGGCTCGTCCGGCTAGATCTACCCCGTTTTTTTCCAAAGCCGTTTCTGCGGCCTGTTGGGTCGCAAATGTTATGAACGCGAATCCCTTCGAACGCCCAGTCTCACGGTCCATAATCAATGCTAGTTCCTCGATCTCACCATAAGGTGCAAACAATCCCCGCAGCTGATCCTCGTCAACTGAATAAGGGAAATTTCCTACGTATAATTTATTTTGTTGCATGACAACTCCAGGTTCATTGTATATTTCAGTATATCTCTAAACTCGCCGTCACCGCTCAATCCAAGTCCAAAGGATCGCCGCACGTTATCTCCCTCCGTTAATTAAGTAGCGGAGGAGTTCACAAGGAGAAGCTTCAAATTCGCTGGTTTGCAACTAAGAGAATCGGGAGCGGATAGATGCGGACAGTATAGACGAAGGTTTGCAAACACGCGACAAATAAGAAGCAATGCTGCACCAAATTTTGACGTATCCAAGGTCGATCTCCGGGATGCCCCACGGATAACCCGATGTGCACTGCAACACTAGACATTTATCGACGGGAACTTCCGACAACGAGCGGCTCGGACATAACACCCGTTGCGCTCAGCCTAAAAGCTGTAGTCGATAATGTTTCCAAGTTTCGTGGTAATTTCTTTAATTTGGGTTATTTTCCTCCTTATTCGGTCGTACACTATGCCGTAGTTCTGCCCGACTGGGACGAGCCTAACAAAAGTATCCGGACGAAAAACGCAATATCTACGAAATCCCAATAGATATAAAACTTTAAGAGGTCGATCATGGCAACACTTCTATACATTGAAGCATCGCCACGAAAACAACGTTCACATTCGATCACCGTCGCCGACGCGTTCCTAGACGCGTATAGATCGACACATCCAAATGACCAGAT
>CAYFFH010000248.1:0-5018 GCA_964342175.1 uncultured Enterobacteriaceae bacterium
CATTGAAAGAGATGATTCCGCCGGGGATACTGATAATGGGGACGCCGTTGTTCGTTGGCTGGTTATTTGGGATTGAAGCCGTCGCGGGTGTACTTGCAGGGTCATTAGTATCAGGTGGCGTGATCGCGATCTCATCCTCGAATAGCGGTGGGGCCTGGGACAACGCGAAAAAGTATATCGAAGCAGGTAATCTTGGTGGCAAAGGCACGGAAATGCATCGCGCGGCAGTCGTCGGCGATACGGTTGGCGATCCCTTAAAGGATACATCTGGCCCCTCGCTTAATATTTTGATCAAGCTATCAGCGATTCTCTCACTTGTATTTGTGCCGTTCTTTGTGCAGTACGGGGGTATCTTGATTGGATAGCTCAATGGGACGACATACATCTGGAGACCGGCACCGCGCTACCGATTTTTTGTTTTTTTCGGGTTGTGCTTAGGTTACGCTCGATTTGGCAGTACCACGACGCCATTGCCAAGCACTGATAGTTCATCATCTTGGTTCCGTGCTTCCTGCTCAATCAGCACGCAATATCGACCCTGTTCGTCGACATATTTTTCGGAAACCCTACCATTAATAAATAGCGTATCACCGGATGGATTATGGCGGCGGATTTTGCAGGAGGCGGAATGCAAAAATCCATCGTCACCGCACCAGTTTGTCAGGTGATGGGTAAGCCAAGAGCAGCGCTCTGGGCCGTAGTCGTAGGCGCCAGGCGCGCCGACTTTGTGGGCGAATTCTTCCTCCCAATGAACCCGCTCCGGACAATCGGGTACATTGAAGCGGTTTGGTATGCCAAGCCCCTTGTGTTTATGTACCTGTTGCCAAGCAAGTTTGTTTGCACGTATATAAAGACCTCCCCAGCCCTGCGCGTAAGCGATAAAACCGGTTACCGTCATGGGGCCCTTCGCCATAGTTGGCAAAGCCTCGTCTATCTCAACATCTTCGTAATAGAGCGTCTCAGACCCACGGACTTTTTCATCGGCGTATAAACGAAAGATTTCGTTGAGCTCTATGTCGCTGTAGCGCTTTTCGGCGCGTTTATTTAATGCAGTATATTTTGTTCCTTCTTCACGGGCGGTATCGCGCTCGGTTCGAAAAACCCAACTATCCGCGGACGCGAGCTTATCGCCATCCCCGTCAAAAAATTCTACATGGTAGATCTGTTGAATTGAGCGGCCGGCAAATCGTGTTTGGTGCTCAACCAAGTCCTTTAAGTACGCTTCAACGTGAATTTCATCGTTACGCCGGATTGGTTGCAACCACGTCCAATCTGCACCAGCCCACATTGCGTGTACTCCGGGAAGTCCTCCACAATAGCCAGAGATTATACGGTCGCAAGCAAATAGAAACGAAGGTGGCGCGATAATTTCACCATAGCGTGTTGTCTTAGCATACTCTGGATCGCACCATAACGGATTGTCGTCACCTATTCCGTGTGCGTAGTGACGTATATTGTCTCGCGTTGCTTCATAACACCACGGTTCTAGACTTTGTGTAATACGAACGCCGATCCGTTTCCGTAAATCGTCGAGGCCGGCATCAGTGATGACCGGGAAATTCCCGGACGATAAATCATTCATAAATTATGCTCCTCCAGCACTTTTTTGAGCGCTGGTTGGTACGTGTTCCCGTAATGCCTTCCTATTAATTTTACCTGCCGGGAGTTTGGGTAGCGAATCGACGAAGGTAACTGCGCGAGGGTACTCGTGGAGACTTAAGCGTGTTCGAGCAAGCTCTTGCAATTCTTCGGCGAATTGGCTATCGCCAGTGCGCATACTTACCACGAAGGCTTTGGGTATCTGACCGCGGTTGGCGTCTGGCAACGCCACGACGGCAACCTCACTCACGTCACCGTGTTGCAGCAACACATCTTCGATTTCAACGGCACTCATGGTGTACCCAGCAGAGATGATGACATCATCCGCGCGCCCAGCATGATAGAAATATCCTTCTTCGTCTGTGTAACCAATGTCTTTCGTCTTAAACCAGTCATTGCCGCGGCGTACGACGATTTCCCCTTTTACACCTGGCGTCGTTTGCTCCCCGCTTTCGTCGATTATTGCGACTTCACGACCTGGGATCGGTTTGCCGAGGGCCTCTGGTTTGACTTCAAAGTCCTTTGCTCCGGGATAACTTACAAGGATGACGCCAACCTCGGTGGTTCCGTAGATGCTACAAGCGGGTTGACCAAAATGGTCAGCCGCCCAACTCGCCGTTTCACTGTCGATCGGCTCACCCGTGAATGACAATTTTTCTATACTGTGGGAGAACTCCTTGGATCGCGGACATTGGCGTAACATACGGTAGTGTGTGGCCGCCGCCGATAGATTGTTAATCGCAGATTGTTCCAAGGCCTCAAACAGTCGCAGTGGATCGAATTTACCACGATAGCTACTGATACTAGCCCCCATCGCGAGCGGTGCCAGGGTTCCGTGCCATAGGCCGTGTCCCCACGCTGGCGACGACGGGCAACAAAGATGATCGTGTGGTCGCACTCCAGTACCGTACAACGCCGCAAGTATCACGGTGACAATTGCGCGATGGCGATGTTCAATTGCTTCGGGCAACTGGCGTGTTGTGCCTGAAGTATATTGATACACGGCCATATCATCCGCTGATGTGGATAGGTCGTAATCAGAGGGTTGTGCCGCCAATAGGGTCATAAAGTCATCATCGACGACAACGTGCTGTCGTCCGACAACTTCCGTTAGCAGTTTTACGTTGCTAGCTGATCCTAGGAACAGTCTTGGGGCGCAATCGTCCAACCGCAGCCTCATCCCTTCGGGTCCAAACAAGGTAAACATTGGGACTGCGATGCAGCCGGCTTTCATCGAGCCAAATAGGCTAGCATAGAAGGCCAAAGACGGCTCTAGCATAATAGCTATAGGCGACCCGCGTGCTACCTCTAAGGTTGTCAGGTAGTTCGCGAAACGGTTGGACCAAATCCGGAGCTCACCAAAGGTATAGCGTTCGTCGTTTCCTTTAGAATCGATGATGTGCACTGCGAGCCGATCGGATGGATGCCGGTCAATACATTCATGTCCAATATTTAAGTCACTTCGGTTGCCATCGAATAATGCCCATAACCGTTCCTTGGAGAAGGATGCGAGTGCCTCATGGTATCCGGTGATGTCTGTTATCGGGCGCATTGATACATTATCTACGTCGCTAGGTGGCGATGTCGAACCAATCTGTTTTGCGTTTTCTGTAAAACACTGGTTTTAGAACTTTTGTGACGACTTGGGTTAATTCAGGCGGCGGATTCAACGCCGATGAGCCTCGCAAATATTTCAGTAGCGAATCGGGCTCCACCGTCATCGACGCTGTTAATTTCGCTTTTATCGAGATCTATGATGGTAATCACAAAGCGCAAGAGTTTCTTCCGCCAGCCGGGCTACATATTTATTTTACTTTTGCGCTTTGCCAACGCACGACTTTTTTGTGTGCATCTACTGGGTTGAAGAATTCAGCAAGGGGTGACTTGGGCAGTGCGCATAATTCAACCACATAACCATTTGGGTCTCGGAAGTAGATGGACCTTACAAAACCGTGCTCCGAAATACCGCGTGATTCGATACCAAGTGCCCGACCTTTATCGATCATCGGTTGCAATTCATCATCAGAAACGGTCAGCGCAATGTGCAAGTCGTAATCGTGTTGCTCTTTGAAATCGAATGGTTCCTTTGGGGCATCGAAAAATGCGAGGCAAGAACCATCATCCATTTGATAGAACGTGTGCAATACATCGGCGGTTCGCCCTGTCTTGGTTACGCCTATTTGTAGGGCCTCGACCAAGGGTAAGCCTAAGAAATCTTCATAGAACTGGCGGGGTTCCTCTGAATCGCGGCAGCGATAAGCACTATGGTGTAGACCTTTTATCATTGTCATCGATATGTTCCTTTCATTGTGTTTTAGTGCGCTGATCTATATTAGGACAGTTTAGTGCCAATATCTGATTCTGATCTAACTTACGATAAAAATAATTCTGCCCCGACAGACAATGTTTCGCGCACTACGGGAAAATTACATACTATGTCCTAAATGAGACCAATCAGCCTTGGGGTCAGATAGTAAAATCGGGTTTGTAAATAATACTGGAACAGCCAGGAGAATCGACTATGAAAGTTGGCTTAATCACGCAATTTGGAGGTGAAACATCTAGACCAGACTACGTCGCACGAATGTCTCGTGGCATAGAAGATCGGGGTTTCCATTCGGTTTGGGTTCCAGATCACATTCTCGTTCCAAAGGTTATCAAGTCGTCTTACCCTTATGAGGAAGATGGCTCGTTTCCAGTAGAACCAACAACACAAGGGTTGGAACCGTTTACCTTACTTTCATTCATGGCGGCACACACGACAAGGTTGCGTCTAGGTACTGGCGTGATCGTTCTGCCGCAGCGCAACGCGGCTTTGACGGCAAAACAAGTAGCCGATGTCGACGTACTTTCTGGTGGGCGCCTGGATTTTGGTGTTGGAGTCGGCTGGATGGCCGATGAGTTTGCCGCGCTTGGAATGCCTTTCGATCGACGCGGTGCGCGGGCTGACGATTACCTCCGAATGATGCAGACCGTGTGGCAAACCCATGAGTCGAGCTACGACGGCGAGTTTGTCAATCTGCCTTTGGCATATCAATATCCGAAGCCAACGCAGAAACCCCACCCACCGTTATATTTTGGTGGCGAAAGCGTGGCGGCATTGCGCAGAGTGGCACGGTTTGGACATTGGTTTGGGGTTGATGTGACGCCAGAACAAGTCCCAGCGAAAATGGCTATGTTGAAGGAGCATTGTAATCGCGAAGAGCGTGACTTCAAGGAAGTCAACGTTGCATTGTCTCCCTACGCCAACCCAACTGATCGTGACACCCTACGCCGCTACGAGGACGCCGGCATCGATCAGGTAATTATGGCTGCATTTGCCTTCGATCAAAGTGAATTGGAGGCCGTATTCGATGACCTTGCGGAACGTCTCATTGTCGCGGTTTAGGGCATCATCCCTGGATGTTCGCTTGTTTGTA
>CAYFFH010000249.1:0-4999 GCA_964342175.1 uncultured Enterobacteriaceae bacterium
CGTGATTTGGTTGCCGGGTGGAGAAGCTGCTGCGTTAGTTGCACACGCAGGATTCAAACGCGAAAAAATCGAATAACATTATGTCTAACGACCCTATCACAATAACCCCACTCAGTCCTACAATTGGTGCAGAGATTCGTGGCGTGGATTTGGCCACTAATTTGTCAGATGCCACCATTGCGGAGATTCGCAGGGCATGGCTTAAGTATCTGGTTATTTTTTTCCGCGATCAATCGTTGGTACCCGAAGCTATAGTGAATTTCTCTAGGCGCTTTGGCGAGATCGCCTACTACCCATTCGTAAAAGGCATGGATAAGAATCCCGAGGTAGTCGAGGTCACAAAGAAGCCAGAAGAGACAATCAATTTTGGAGGATTGTGGCACACCGATACGAGCTATTTAGAGATACCTCCAATGGGGTCAGTTCTATATGCCGTCGAGGTTCCAAAAGTCGGCGGCGATACACTGTTCGCAAATATGTATTCCGCCTATGAGTCACTCTCCGACGGCATGAAAACACTCCTTGGAGGTTTACGGGGCGTCAGTAGTTCCGAGAAGCCAGACGCCGCCGTGACGCGTACTCACAGGATCGCTGATCGACCTAATGATGTCAGGGATATTCTCGCCACAGTATCTCATCCAATTGTGCGCACGCATCCAGAGACTGGCCAAAAAGCTCTTTATTGCAGCAACGCGCATACGACGCATATTGAAGGTTTGACAGCGGCGGAAAGCCAGCCATTACTCCACTATCTCTATTCCGTACAACAACGCGAAGAATGGCAATGCCGATTTCATTGGGACTCGGGTTCTGTAGCGATGTGGGACAACCGATGTACACAACATAATGCGCTGAATGATTATCACGGCTATCAGCGCACCATGTATCGAGTTACCCTCGAAGGTGATAGGCCAAGTTAATATCTCATAGACGCTGCTATCATTAGCAGAGACTTGCAAACACAGTATGAATTGCGGGAGGAGACCCAATGCGTATCGGGATCATGATAGGCCCGGATCGAATTGCCCATACGATCGACAAAATCGTCGCGATCTCAAAACAAGCCGAGGCGGCAGGGTTGGATTGCGTCTGGATGGCTAATATTCGTGCGCACGATGCAATCACAGCGCTCGCGATTGCTGGACGTGAAACTACTCGCATCGGGGTCGGTACGGCCGTAACGCCCTCTTATCCACGACACCCAATCGCACTTGCGCAGCACGCTTTAACCGCTGCTGCTGCGACCAAAGGTCGTTTTACTCTCGGAATTGGCCTATCACACAAGGTCGTGATTGAGCATGTACATGGACTCTCATATGCCCAACCGGCAAGACACATGCGGGAATATCTCGCGATCCTTATGCCATTACTGCGCGGCGAGACCGCAACCCATGAAGGCAAACACTACCGCGTCCAAGATATCGCACTTGATACGCCAGACGCGAAGCCACCACCTGTGGTGTTGGCGGCTTTAGGCCCCGTGATGCTGAAACTAGCTGGGACTTATGCCGATGGCACCAATACATGGATGGTAGGTTCTAAAACGATGGAGCACCATATCGTAAAACGTATTACAAGTGCGGCCGCCGAAGCTGGTAAGAAGAGCCCGTTAATAGTGGGCGGATTTCCGGTCGTCGTTACTGATAAACCGAAGAAAATTAAGGATGCGTTAGCGGAACCGCTCGCACTGTATGGCCAATTACCTCGCTATCGGGCGATGCTTGACTTAGAAGGCATATCGGATCCGACAGAGCTCGCTATCGTGGGCAACGAAAGCCAAGTGCTCGAGAAAATTCAAAGCCTCCGTCACATCGGTGTAACCGATTTTATGGCTGCAATATTCGCACTCGAGGCCGACACTTTCGACAGGACATTGACATTGTTATCAACTGTCAAAAATTAACGCACATTAAACTCTAGGAAATCAAATCACCTAATGTTTACCTATCTAAATCCAACTGTTCGGAAACGCTTAGGCGACGAACACAAGCTTATCCGAATTGATACCGATGGACGTGAAATTCCGATCAGCGGAAGCGCGATCGACGGAGAACGTTCGATAAACATTCTAGGTCCGATTCCGCTGCCGTTGCAGCTCGGCCGTGATGAAATCACCACCCAGTGGTACGCAACGGTGCGGAGCACTGAACTAGCGAAGGTTGAGGAACTCGCGCGTGACCTTACTAAACAAAATGGACAGAGATTCTTCTCCATGCTGGCTTCAAGCATGGCAGTTAATAGCGTCTTGGTACTTGGAGACCTTGAAAAGAGTGAAAGTCCACTAGTTCGAGTACACTCTAGTTGCCTTACGGGAGATGTATTCGGATCGCAGCGCTGTGAATGTGGGCCTCAATTTGTCTCGGCGCTAGATCGCATCGACCAGGATAGTGGCGGTGGGCTCGTTATCTACATGTCCGGCCACGAAGGTCGTGGAATCGGTCTATGGGCAAAAGCTGCGACGTATCTATTGCAGGACGCGGGCGAAAATACCTACGAAGCCAATCGCTCGCTAGGATTACCAGACGATTCCCGCGATTTCAGCGACGCTGCGGCCCTCCTCCACTACTTCATTGGTAAGCGACCATTTCGACTATTGACAAATAACCCCAAAAAGGTCGAAGACCTTGCTAAACAAGGTCTCACGGAAGTAACGCCAATTAAACATATCATTGGGGTTAACCCTTGGAATCGCCGCTACCTCGCCGCAAAGCGCGACTGGGGCCACGAAATTTCTGAACATGACTTGACCAGGTCATAAGTGAGCGCCTTATTCCGGTAACACCAGCGCGAATGCATCCTGAAGATGAAAAAAGTAAAAGTCAGAGAAAGCGAGAGCTCCTCGCCCTACAGGAATTTGGCCGTGATCTCACCAAACTATCAGAAAAATATCTCACAAGGTTACCCCTCACTGAAGCGCTGCGCCAAGAAATTCGCAACGCACGAAAAATGAATCGACGGGCGCTCCAACGGCAGCTACGTTATATAGGTAGTCTTTTACCGAATGAGGATATGCCCTCTGTAAGGCAAGCATTGCATGAGCTACTGCATCCTGTGAGACAGGGCATCGCAGAAAATCACAAACTAGAGAACTGGCGAGATACACTTCTATCGGGTGGTGATTCGGAACTTAATGCCGCGTTAGCGCGCTTTTCCAACGCAGACCAAGAACATTTGCGAAGACTCGTACGGGATGCAAAAAAGGAGAAAACCGCAAATACAGTACCAAAATCAGCACGTTTATTGTTTAAATATCTAAGAGACCTTTGAGCGGGATGGACTCTGGCTAAGGCAAGGCCTATTGTCGTTTTCGAGCCTGTTTTGATGACCTCGAATAGTAAGCCAACCGCTTAAAAAGCGCGGCAGTAACGCGTGCCAACATCGATTCGAAGCAAGCAGCGACAACGCCATCCGTTAAACAACTTCCTGTGTCCGTTGAAGTGACGCTACTGTGTTGAGGGTTCTAATCTATTGTCTCAATCCGAGTATGCAACTGTCCGATCTGTTCGATCTCGATCATAATTTCATCCCCATCTGCAAGGAAACACGGCGGTTCCATTGCGAAACCAACCCCCTGGGGGGTACCAGTCGCAATGATATCGCCGGGTTCTAAGGTCATTCCACGTGATAGTTCTGCAATAATTTTTCCGAGGCTAAATATCATGTTGCCGGTTCTACTTTTCTGTCGCAGCTGGCCATTTACCTTCAACTGTAAACCTAAGTCCTGCGGGTTACTGATTGCCGAACGATGCACTATACACGGCCCCATAGGACAGGAGCGATCGAGGCTCTTGCCCTTGAACCATTGGTCGTGACGCCGTTGTAAATCACGCGCCGTCATATCGTTTATGATAGTGAACCCAAATATGGCATCTAACGCATCGTTCTCAGGAATATTTTTACCACCACTTCCGATCACAACTCCCAACTCAGCCTCGTAATCGAATTTCTGCGTCACTCCAGACTCAACGTAGACGACTTCGTTCGGGCCAGCCACTGCTGTTGGTGCTTTCGTAAAGAATTGGGGCGCTTTCGGATATGAAATTTCAGTACCTCGTGCACGATGGCCTTCATCGATATGCTCTTTATAATTTCTTCCAACACAGAAGACGTTTTTTGCGGGACGCGGGATCGGCGCAATTAAATTAACCTCGTGAGGCGAAAGCCTTGCGCGTGCCGGTGCCGAAGCAAGAAGTCCTCCAGTATGGGCAACTATAGGGTCTCCAGCGCGAATCAGCTCTATCATACTCGCGGGAAATTCGGCCGACGCAGCACAAAGATCTACGATCTTACCGGCACCATCGTAGGCGCCGACTCGCGGTAGGTTCCCACCCAGAGTGAAACTAACAAATTTCATTAAAAGCCTCCCTATACTTGCAAGCTAGCAAGCGTAACACGGGCTATGATCTAGACGAGGAGGAGGCAGAATAAAACCGTGGGGTAAGTAAATACTGAATCTGTCTCGATGGAGCCCCCTAAATGACAAATTCTCTAAAAGATTTACATCTGTTCCAAATGCTGATTCAGTTAATCCCCGATCAGCCGTTAGAGATAAAGGACAGGTTCCACATTTTGTTCATTTAACGGTAGTCTTAAAATTCTCTTTCGTGCTTTTTTCATAAAATTTCAAGCCGACTGATAAAAAGTTAGCTGCCAGGAGGATTACTTTGGCATCAGGCGAGATAAGCATTATTGGCGCCGGCATTGGTGGCCTTACAACCGCACTGGCGTTGCAGCGCAAGGGTATCGACGCGCAAATTTATGAACAATCGAGTCAGCTCGGCGAAATAGGAGCCGGTCTCCATCTAAGTCCTAACGGTATGAAAGTGCTCTATGCTTTAGGTCTTGAAGAACAAATCGAATCGATCAAGTTCCAGCCAGAGGCGATCACATTACGACATTTCGAAACCGGCAGGCCATTCTTTGAAAACCCTCTTTCCGGCGCTTTCGTTACGACTTTCGGTGCGCCCTTCTACGGATTTCATCGAGCAGACCTGCATCA
>CAYFFH010000250.1:0-4976 GCA_964342175.1 uncultured Enterobacteriaceae bacterium
TCGTTGTTCTCTGTTCCTCTCATACAAGATCATTTTTCTTTGCGACAATAAGTGCCATCACTTGTTTCATGACGAGTATGTAAGACATAGTTACTGCTACTGTTGCGGATTGAATTCACCTGGGTCAGGTTGCCGGCCGGTTTCAGTGAGATAGATGTCGTTTAATATTGCGCGCCACTGCGCATACTGCTCTTCAACCGTTCCGCTAAGGGTGATCGTCTTATCCTCAAGGGCAATAGTGTGTGGTGCGATCTCAGCACCTAAGGAGTCGGCCATTTCTTTTAAACCCGCTTCATGGATCCGTGCCTCTGATCCGCGATCGAGACCGCTTTTAAACATATAAGCACCTCCGCCAATCCCGAGGACACCTGCGGTGCGTGTGGCACTGCTTTTGCTCCCTTGCGCAAAAATCCCTGCGATGACCGCGAGTGCGCCACCGATTTTTCGTGCAGTCGATTCATTTTTGATTTTCCTGAGAGCTTTTGTCTCGTGATAACTCGCCTCACGCCATTGGTCGTAGGGAATCTGCATACGTCGGTTGAAGTTTTCATAATAATCCTGTAACCGTTCGATGAACATTTGATCGCGTATGCGGATCGATTCGACATGTTCCATTATCGGATCGCCATCGGCCGGTGTGTGCTTGAGCGTGTACTTGCCTCTGGTGTCTATTTCCATGAAGTCGTTGTAATCATTCGGGGCAAAGCGTTGCGCAAAACGAAGCTTCGATACAATCCGTAGTTTCTCGCGCTCATTTGGCTCTACGCGACGCACATATTGCTCCATATCGTTCGCGATATCGTTGTACAGTCGCTGAAACGGTTCCTGCTTCTGACGCAATGTAGGATCATAGGCATACTGACTTAACTTATCGGTATAGCTTCGCGTGTACCATTGAACGTTAGCCGCATCCGTTACGGTAACTTTTACTGTCAGCGTTTCGCCGTCAGATTTAACGATTTGACCGGTCACATTTACATCGGCCTCGCTTTGCTCAGTTGGAATTATGCGCACGGAACCCCAATTTCCGGTGCGTTGTAGGGTCTGGGTAACATTTTGTGCTGTATGAACCCCTTCGGCTTTGCGCACGCTTGGCGTTGTTAACGATTTTTCTTCGTCAAGATATTCGATCCCAGGGTCGAATATCTTGACTCCCACGTCGAGTAACAAATGTTCAGGGATCGGTTTCGGTGCAACGGTTGGTGTTTCCACCGCAGCAGAACGCACTGTCTGCGAATTACATCCGTTGAGCTGGAGTACGACTGCGATCAACGTGACAATCAGGCTTACATTAGGAAGATTCATCAATCGCCGATGCCTCTTTTGTATCTCCGATATTCCTCCCATAGCTTGTCACGCAAGACCGGATCGGATTCGCCGATTGCGGCTTCGCGTAGTTGTCGCGCGACGATATCATCATCTCGTCCTGTTTGAGTATCAATAGGCGTTGAGTCGCCTCCGTACTTGAACGCACCTTCGCCTCTGTTGCCCGTGAGATCTGGGGTATGGCCGCGACCGGAACTCGTGTCCGCCTGACCACCCGCTCCGCGTCCGTTTTGCGGCGGCGCTTGGCGGGCACCTTGACCATCCGGGTCACCAGCAGGGCGACCACCACCATCTTCAGCAGCGCCGTTGCTTGTCGCCATTCGATCGCGCTTTGCATCTTCTCGGGCGCGCCGCATCAGTTCATCAAATTTAGCCAGTCTGCCATCAAGGTCTTGTTTTAATGCGGTGACCTGTTCGCCTTCGGTCATCGCGCCGATGTTGACATCCAGCGCGCTTTCCGCACCGGCGATCGGTGAACTGGACGAATCTACACTACTACCATCAGACTTCCGAGGAGATGGCGTGCCGCTAAGGTCAGTAGATTGACGTGATGAATTATGTCTTTGAACGGTCGACGACGACGGTGGATTTGGAACAATTATTGGGTTGCCGTTTTCGTCAACCGGTATGTCGGTGATCTCGACATCCGCACTGTCTTCGCTCTGTGGTGGTGTTTCACTTTGCATTTGCTCCGGAGGCGCCTCTGGGTTGAGTTCGGGTTGCGATAGTTGGCTACTTTGCGGTTGCGCACCCGACTGTACGGATTGTTGTTGTTGATTTTGCGTATCTATTGCCTGGGCAGGTTGCCTAGTTTGGGGTGGTGACTGTGGTTGATGTGGTTTTTGCGATAGTGTGTTGCATGCCATCGACGCCATCAGTATCACCGCGAGGGAAATTTGGCGCAGATACGAAATTAGATGTTGCACTGTATGAAACTCCCAAGCCTAAATGGTTTCATCAGGGAAAATATAACGTATGGTAGACGGTGCTTCGACTGGGCCCTGATCGTTTATTCGTGGACGGAAACGCGCAACGCGCAACGCCGCACGAGTTCGTCGGACGATCCTTGAATTATTGACTGGCTTAACTTCCACAACCTTCACGTTTCGCGCGTGACCCGTGAGCGTTACTTTAAATGATGCCGTGACGTAGGCAGCATCGGAATTCGACATCTCCGCCTCTTCTGGAGTCCGACGTTGTACAGTGAACCGAGACATTCTACGCGGCTTTTCGAACTCAACTGCTAGTTCTTCCTTGGACAAACCAGCAGATTGCAGTAATTCGTAGGCGCGACGGTAGTTCCGAGTAGAGTACCTTGGACGATCGAAGACGAGTTCCCAATCTGCCAGGTTCGCTAACGCTAGACCATGCTGAATGGGTTGGTCAGCGAGTTTGCTTATGTTCACGACTTGCTCAAGAGCTTGTTTACCGTTTACGAAACATTCGATAATCAGGTTTCTGCGGGAGATCACATCGGCAATAGTTTCACCTGACACTGGTCCGCCTGTAACCGGATCTACCTCCGTGTTGTTTACGTGGGTGGCGAGATTAAGATTAGCCATCGCTCTTAGATTGAGAACCCGAATCATCCTTGGATCGGCAGTGCCATTTTTAGCGCTGATCGTCTCCTCTACGGTCACCAGTGCGGCCTGAGCGTCACGTAACTGTCGAAATGCAGGCACACCAGTATCAAGATCGTATGCCTGGGTTTCCCAAGCGGCAAACTCTATCGCCGCATCAATGAAATCATCAGAGTTTTTATCGACCTCACGACGATGGATCCAATAACGATACCGATGTTGCCGCTCGACGGCGGCCCAGTCAGAAAGCTTAGTGTGAGAGTCGAGTATAAGATCCACGATCGGCACGTGCATGAGGTGGTGCAATCCTTTATTGATTCGACTGATATGCAGTGCCTGACGTAACGCAGATATTGCTTGATAGAGTTCTCCATTGACGCGATAGGCAAGGCCTAGGCTTAAAAACTTTTCTGCTAGGCGGTGATCCAACGCGCCGTATTTGCTCTCAAGGGTGGTGATTCTGTGGCGAAATGGAGTGATATCAACATTGGTAGCGGAGTTGGCACTATTGTTATTCGAATGGACGGCCCAGGGTAGACAAACTAGTAACCCGAGTAGCAGTAGAGAGGTTATTTCCAAGTTTCTTCGCATTACGTAATTTCGCATTCGATGCTAGCAAAAAGTGTTATTTGCGCTGTCGTGCCAAACTCTGGGGTCCTACCACTCTTTCAGGCCGTATTTTGATGGCGTTATACCCTATGAGCTATCATTAAACGTTTTATTCTATTTTTGACCAGGAGCAGGCATCATTGTTCCAGATTTCTCGAGGTTACTGTATCAATAGATTCTATCGGAACTCAGTTAAATAAAACTTGATTTGGGCAATTTATTTCGCAATTTTTTTGTTCGTGTTCCGGTTTGCGGTTCTACTGAGGCGCAAACGAGGTGGCATCATGCCGCGAGGTCGCAGTCAGGTATCGTCGAGTGCTGCGGCCCGCTTGGATTCACTCCGAGTCTGGTAGATTTCCATAGTCGTCGATCATGAAGCTCGCTTCGGCTTCCGCAACGACCCGGCCGTCATCGCCGAATGCTTTTGACTCGAGCTGCAGCAAACGGCCTTTTCGCCTTTTCATGTGACACTCGACAGAAATCTTCTCGCTAACTGGCAGGGGATCCCGGAATCGGATTTCACATTTTGCAGTGAAACCACGTCCATTCTGTAAGAACAACCAATTAGCCATCAGATCGTCGAGGACGCTGAATATGATGCCACCGTGGGTAACCCCATCGAAACCCACATGATTGTGGTCGGGCACGAATTCGCCACGACACACGCCGTTTTCGAAGAAAAACGGTATACGCAAACCAATTGGATTTTTTGGTCCGCACACAAAACAGTTATCCGCATCCGTTCGCGGATCGGTGTCATTACGTCTTTGTATCACACCATATCCTCAAATGGATTTTTCAGGTCTAAGTCAACAGGATGAGCGTAGCCAGGCAGGCGGATTTCATTTTCGCTCACTGCAATTAGTTCTTCATCGATCATCTTGTCGCCAAATCGATATATCGGTTGCATCGGACTCCGCATGCACTCTTCATCATAATTATTTGCAGCTTCGATTACTGATTCTCGCTTGCTACGGTATTTATTGATTTGTGCGCGGCTATAACGTTTGTTGAGCATTGCTTCGGCAACTCTATGCGATAACACTGCGGCCGTAGCATTGTTGCCGCCGAATCCTTTGGAGTTTAAGAAAGCTATCTCGGCACGGCCGTGTAGATTCAAATCTTGCATCGGAATATGAAGTCTCTCGTCGTGCACATCGTCGGCAATGGCATCGAGTGTTTTAATCCCAGGTAAAATCTCATCGTGGAAAATGCCGAGCGAGCTGATCATTTGATCGGCGCTGGCTGGTGCAAGGGAGTGCCCAACGTAGCTTTTCATCGCTGTTACTGGCCATTGTGTAATGCCGAAGGCGCGTGCTATTTGGTCGAATACGCGAGATTCGGTTATTCGGTTTTGTGGCGTACTGGACCCGTGCGCTTGGATAAAACTGCGGTGGCGGATGACATCGTCACCAAGAATCGCACGAGCCGCGCCAACGGCCTTGGCTAAGGTCAAGTAAT
>CAYFFH010000251.1:0-4974 GCA_964342175.1 uncultured Enterobacteriaceae bacterium
CGCGGGAGCCAGGGGGGTATACGGGGATATATATAGACCCCTATCCCGGCACTTATCTGGAATAATTCGTCAACACTTAGAAGGTGCCTAGGAGGCCATATAAGAGTCACTGAGTGGGGGTAGGAATATTAGCTAGTGGGGTACCCAGTGATATCTACGTTAGCTAAAACACATTCTAATAGAGAGCTAATAGCATGGTTTGATGGATGAATGAGGTGATAGGTGATAATTAAGTATTAACAGTGTGTTAGGTTATATATTCCTTATGGGTATGCATATTAGAAGAAGCCGGAGCCCCCAAGGCGAAGGCTTCTTCTAATATAGATATATTTATAAAGAATTAGATATTCCTAACTGACTTAGGAAGCTTACATCTCTTATGTCTAAAAAGTCATTGAAGCAGGTGAGGATGGAGAAGGTGGTTGGGTGAGTGGGTGTAATCAGTCGCAGTCTTTATAGCCAGACGACATACAGCGTTTAGCTCGTTCGTTAGCTTTTTCAAGCTGTCCAGCCGACAACATTTTTTCTACTATATCCCTTTCATCGCCAGCATAGAACGCAATACCGTTATTAGCCCCGTTTGCAGCAGCGATGTTGAACCACATATGAGCCGCAATCCTATCCTGAGTGACTCCGGTGCCTTTTTCGTACGCCACACCAAGATTGTACTGGGCAAACGAATCCCCCTGCAAAGCAGCCTTGCGAAACCACTTCACCGCTTCCGCATAATCCTGAGTGACGCCTTCGCCGTTGCGATACATCAAACCAAGACTGAGCTGCCCACTCGCATCCCCCTGCTCAGCAGCCTTGCGATACCATTTCACCGCTTCCTTAAAGTTGTCAGCTTCAAAAGCCGCATCGCCTTTATCTAAATCACTTTGCGCATCAGCCCACACAGCCCCACCCGAGCCGAGTAAGCCCGTCAAAATCACCAGCGTTGTAAGAAGTCGTTTCACTAGCCAACCACCTTCCTCATCGCATCAGGCGAGACCTCAATATATTTTTGAGTAGTCCACCCGTCCTCAAGGACCACAAACCACCATCGCTGTCTGGTTCTTAGCAATCTTTGCGATGTCTCTGGACGACATCCGCTCCGAGCAGTCGGACCATTTGGTGGGAAGACCACTGGATACCAGAAACTGCCTCACTGTAGATGCCTTGATACCAAAGTTTACATTTTGCGGCAGAGAGCCAATCGCCTTCGCAACCTTCATCTTGTTTAGTTGAGCGACAACCACACCGACGATGTTGCCGTTTTCATCGCATTACAACGTCCAGGGGACTATTATTAATTCACAACGTTTTGTTTGGATAATATTTTACTGTATACTTCGCAAATTGATATGTTGCGAGCTGTTTCGGAATACAGTGCAGCCGTCTGTTGTCCGCTAGCGATGATAGCTGCCGCTTCCTCTGGGCGCTCCTGTAAAGTCCTTTTTGCCGGCGCGCGAATTTTTCTGACCCAAAAGTAAAAATTAATAAGCAGGATCAGCGGGTTCCACTAGATCAGGTGTCGGGGGTCTGAAATTGGCGGGTGCAAACAACTTTAACGGGCCTGCACCCATGGACCCTTGCCGCCTATCTGCGTGATCATGTAAGGGGAAGCTCAGACGAAGTGGAGGCCTAGCCATGCGCGCTCTCTTCTACGGAACGCGCACTCGGTTCACGTCCGAGCCACGCGTAATATCCAGCGCGGGAGACGCCAAACGACTTGCACATGGTGAGACCGGGAACATGGCCTGGCTCGCCGTCCTGAACTCGAAGGCCGAGACGACGTCACATCGCTCTGAGCAAACCAGGCTGCGGCCTTTGCCAGGATATCGCGCTCCGTTCGAAGCTGACGGTTTTCCTTGCGCACGTGAATTCGCGGGGAGAGAGGCTCTTCGGTCCGATGCGAGCAAATCCGCGTTCATCATATCAGGCGGGATCGATTCCTGGTTTTCCCACGAATTGAATGCCCTGCTCCGGGTTGATCTCGATGGCCTCGGACTGAGCAAGAACGCCCCATATGCATTATTTCGGCACCCTTGGGGAAACCTGCTGACGCTGCGTTTCGAGAAGATGCGGACCTGCGCCCGTGAAGCCCTTTCCGAAATGTTCGGGTTCCCCGCTGAAAACCTAAAATCTCTCAACACTTTCAACGAACACGTCTCGAAAGATTTTCGCGATGAATTTATAAAAAGGCTTTCCGTAACGGACGAGCTGAAGGAAAATATCTACAGCACCAGGTACGCAAGATATTTTTATCAAAACACCTAACTCAAAATATCGCATGCCGCGAAAAGCATATGAGATGAAAATCACTCATGCGCACCGCTAATACCATTTAGCCATGATAGATATTCCACATTATATTCCGTCTAAGTACATTTTCTTTTTTTATCTGTGAGATACCGTGAAACATCCGATTTCCCACGATAAATCCAAATAGGTTATTCGGTATGTATTTTGCAGTCTTTACAATGTCGAAATCTGATGGGTCGTGATATTTTCCAATAAAGTTGTTTTGGTAAGCTGGATTCTTTTCTAAAAAGCTGGACCTCGGTCGAAACACAGAGGTGCCGAGAGTCGAATTTTCTGCATTCACAGGGCAATACAACATCATCGAAAGCACCTTCTTGGGCGCGTCCAGGTGAGGTCCGAGCAGGAAACCATCAAGGTCGGTTTGAACCAAAACCTGTGAATGCATTGCCTTCACGGGGTATATCTCCGGCCTCTCCTCGGCAATGAGTAGCTGCATCTTCCGATAAAACGCACCAATAACCTCCCCCCCACTCAATAATGAGGCCAACACCCTCCAAGTTAGCGCTTCCTCAGCCGGGCCGCGCGCGATCATATCGCCAATTTCCGCTACTTTCCGCGCTTCCGTCACGGCATTCTCCCGCGCGGTACGCTTAGCAGCCAAACCGGCTTCGCTCAGGGTCCGAAGCTCGGAAACTGGGGGCCATACCTCGGACAGGCGGTCATAAAGACCCTGAGGAAGGAAGTTCTCAATCTCGAAACTGTACCCCTGATCGTTCTCGACAGTGCATTCTTGAATTTTCTGAACAATGGCGTATTGCCAGCGTTCGACGTCGTCTATATTTAGGCTCATGCGTTCCAACGCGTCGATTTCCAGATTTCCACAGCGCGACTTTCAGGTCCATCTTGTGCGCGAAAGGGCAAAAAATGCCGTCTCATCCCGAACAGGTCATGGTCGCAGCAGGAGGAAAGGAGATCAAGTTCCATACACCTGATCCGATCGCCTTCCAACGCGTTGCTGAGTTGAGGGGGCTCGCGACGAGTGGCGGTGGACGCATGACTGAACCCGAAACGGTCGCTTGGGTGGCAGACTTCGAGCCGGGATCAGTTTTCTTCGATATCGGCGCCAATATCGGCATTTATTCCATTCTAGCAGCTGCGCTGAAGAATGCGAAAGTCCACGCGTTTGAGCCCTTCTGTATCGATTATCTCACGCTGAACAAGAACATCGATCTGAACGGATTGAAGAACAATATGTCTGCATATTGCGTCTCCGTTTCGGACCATATCAGCATTTCATCGCTCTTCTCGGCGAGGCTCGCTCCAGGAGCCGGGAATTTCTTTGGGGAGAGCAAGGACGTATTCCTGCAGGAAAGTCCCAAACGCTTCCGTCAAGGGAGCCTTGCACTCTCTCTCGACATGGCGATCTTTGATCTCGGCCTACCTGCTCCGCGCTATCTGAAGATCGACGTAGACGGACTAGAGCATAAGGTAATCAGCGGTGCGACCCAGCTGGTTGAGAACGGATCGGGATTGAAGGAGATACTCATCGAAATAAACCCTGTACTCGCTGAACATCGGAAAATTCTGGATTTCCTTGAGCGAAGGGGCTTCGCCTACGATCCGACGCAAGTCGAAAAAGCCACTGTAACAGTCGGCCGCTTGCAGGGTATGGCAAACTACATTTTCCGCAGATAACGCTACCTTCTTTATTCCTTAAACCTATAAAATAAGCCATTTTTTAACACTTTTGTTATTGCTATCTACCCAGGTTCCAGTTCCTTTTATATCATCAAACCATCATCATTAAAGGAAGCTTCCAGTTCCCGTCAATCTATCAGCTTTCTGCCCATGACATCACGCGCTCTTTTAAAATCGTCAGAAATGTTGATTTTCTGAGCTGTATCAATGTGTGTCGAAGACATGTGTCATGACGCAGCACAACCATGCGTCAGCTAGCGCGCTTATTATTGTCAACAGATGGTTGCGGGTGCGCAACCCACAGTGCAACCATAAGTCAACCGCTTCTGTGAGGTTGATGCACAGGGGACACACGCGGGCGCGGTCTAGGCAAAAGATCTGCAACAGCATGAAACGTGGAGTTTGATCAAAATTTATGTGGGTTTGAAAAGTATTTGGCCTTCTTGACCAAAGAATTAACAAGCTAAAAATATAAAGAGGAGGATGGCATGTCGGGAGAACTTATAGGCTTTATTGGCCTTGGGCATATGGGTGGGCCAATGGCAGCTCATATCGCAGAAGCCGGTTATGAAATGGTTGTTTTTGATATCGCGGGAACTGAAGAACGGTCTCCTAAGAATGCAACTTGTGTAAATGCCGTCGGAGAGGTGGCAGAATCTACAGAGGTAATTTTTCTCAGTTTACCCAATGTTGCCGTTGGGAAGGTAGTTGCTGATCAAATTGCGAATAGTAAAATCCGCGCTGGTGCGCTGGTTATAGATACCGGAACAATTGGGCCAAAAACTGCAAAGGAGATTCACGCTCAACTTGAGCAAAAACATATAGGCTACGTCGATTGTCCAGTATCCGGAATGGTATTAAGGGCTCGTGAAGGAACCCTTGCCTCAATGTACTCAGGCAGTAAAAGCAATTTGGAACGTATACACCCCATGGTCTCAAGCTATTCAGCAAACGTTTACCATGTCGGCACGGAACCCGGTCAGGGGCAGCTGATGAAACTTGTCAATAATTATCTTGGTATTTCCCATTTTG
>CAYFFH010000252.1:0-4970 GCA_964342175.1 uncultured Enterobacteriaceae bacterium
TGGCTGGGGCCTGAGGGGGCTATAGATTACGTTTGTGAGCGCGCCTGGCCTTGCGCGCCTTGAGGGTCGATTTTTCGCGTGCAAAATGCGTTTTGGCATCTTCCGCGGGCCTATATATTGCTCCCCATCGCAGTTCTTCATCTTGCTCGTAGCGCTTACCAAGCTGCCAGGCGATTTGCGCTCGCGCAAGTTCTAGCCCGAGGTAGAACGCGTGCCCGCCATCATTCGCGACTTCGAGATACTCAAAAAGTTCGTAAGGATCAGTGGCCACGTGATGTCCATCTCGATTGTAAATATTGATTCCTTCGGTCGACACTTGAATACGAAAATTGAGATCCTTTATTTCCTTAGCAAAGTCTTCGATTTCGCTGTTATCGTAGGGGCAGGGGTGCCGCTCGTGTAAAGCCATTAGTCCTTCGTCAATATGGCGCGGTGGACTCGCATCTTCGCGCGCAGCATACATTACTCGTCGTGCGTGATTTAGTTCCTTAAGCACTGTTCGACAGTGTTTGCTTACTTCGGTTGTGAGCAAACCGGTCACGTTGAGCTCTGACGCGAGACCAAGCAGTAAGGTATTCGCTCCAAGCGTATCTGCGTGTGTTAACTCGGTTAGATTTCCGATCCCCATCATAATTTCGACGTCGGGGTACTTTTGGCGCAGTGCGTGATAGCGAACGATTGAATCTGTCAATCCGCAATGGATCGGATCGAGTATAGCATCGGCAAAAAATGGCCGCCCACGGTTTTCGAATGTCTCGATCGTCCGAAACAAGGAGTCTACGTTGTCCGGATCATCGCCAATCAAAATTGGAATGGACTCAACTTCGTCGCTGATCCAAAGTGTGCTCGAACTGAGACTAAAGAGGTAATCAGCTCCCGATTTTCCGCCCCGTAGTAGTTCATCTTCAAGCATGGAATCTACACTTACTCTTAAGCCGGCCGCTTTGAGCGCTAGAACGGTTTCTTCGAGATGCGGGAACGGGATGTCTGGTAGGCATCCGATATCGATAACGTCTGCCCCATCTTCCCGATACCCCATCGCACGCTCGACGATGGTATTAACTGAGCAATGCGGCGCATCTACTAATTCGGCGAAAATTAACATGTCGTGGTTATCAAGGTCGTGCATTTTGCCGTTGTCTCCGAAAAAACGCGGCAAATCTTTCAGTTCTTCTGGACCACGTTCTACCGGGATACCGAAATGGGCGCTCAGGCTTGCAAGGTCGCCACGGCAGCGACCGGGAATCAAGATCCGATCAAAGGTTCCAACGCCGTCCAGTCGTCTTTGTATGAGATCCCCAGTCATTAGCGCCGCAACAGTAACGCTAAGGACTCGTACTTCGTACTCGAACGTGGATGTCGACATACCTGCCAGCGTTCGGCGCAAACTTTTTTCTGCAAGTTTGCCGGTAATGAACAGTATGCGCTCAGCCATTCTTGGATAATCCTAGAAAAATGTTATATATCATATAATTAGGTTTAAATCCTTGACAGATCTAAGATCTTTAAAACAATCTATTGATCTTCCATACAGTTATCGGAAAGCCGCGAAAAAGCTCCCAGTAATACTTGCTCAGTGGTCCTCCGTGCCCTACTGTTTCCCTGTGAAGCAATGAAAAATCGGTTGCTATGAAGGGAGATACCTATGTTCGAAAAAGACCAAGATACTGTCGATCTGCTTCTATCAGAGAGCGATACTTTCCGCCGTCTGTATGACAAACACATTGTTTTAAAATCGCGGGTTAAGGATGCAAATGGGGGGGTGATAAGCATGGAGCAACTAGCCCTCGAGAAACTGAAAAAAGAAAAACTTTCGTTAAAAGACCAAATGGTTGTAATGATTAAAAACTACCATTCATCTCACGCCTGATTATTGAACTCGGCCACAACCAGTGACCCTATAACACTGAGTGGTTCTGCCGCGATCAGGCCCAGCGATTTTTAGCTTTGGTGGAAAGCGTAAGTCGGATCAGCGACACGGCAGTGGGCTTCTTCAAGGCCTAACTCACGCCGCACAATATTTGTTCCGAGTACCAACGATACACATTTAAAATGCGCGATACGACGAGATAGACCTTCGCGACCAAAACCACAGTCTGCAGTGATAATCAGCCGCTCCGCTGGAACGTATTCGAGCGCATGCCGGATTGTATTGGCTACCATCTCAGGGCTTTCAACTGTGGTGCGCGTGTGGTCAACTACACCAATCCCGATCTTCTTATCAGTTTTGTGTTTTGCGAGTAGCTTAATGTCCCGTGCCTGATTGCTTCCGCACTCCATCATCAGAACATCACAATTCATCTCGAGGAAATACTCTAGCGGTCTTTCATAGCTTGGCCGGTCCCAATAGAAACTTTGTTGGTTCGGGTTGCCCCAGCAGGTGTGTGCCCACACTTCACTTTGGACGCCGGCTACCTGCCGGTTGAACGCCTCAGTGTAGAATTGGAGATCCTTGTCAGAACAAGGTGGTTCTGTGTTGCAATTGAAGTGATGCACGGGTTCTTCGATCTGGATGATTGGGCAGCCGGCATCCGAGAGTCCTCGATATTCTTCGTTTAGAGCGATTGCAATGTCCATGATCATTGCATGGTCGTTGGGGTAATGTTCATTCCATAACATCATTGGAATACAAGTCGCACAAATTGAGCCGAATTTGACCGGTCGGTCGGTCATTTTTTGTGCAGTTTTCCAGACTTCAACAAAATCTAGCGACCCACGTGTGATCTTGTCCGTCACCACCGGTGGGGTCCAAGATTCTTGTACCTCGTATAAAATATGCCCCGGTTGCATACCTCCATAATCCAGAAAATGGGACGAATCGCGGAAACCGGTGATCCCATTCAGACGCTCAATCGTATAGAAAAACCATGATCGGCCCCCGACTTCGAGATCGAACCGAGTATCGCCGTCAACGATGATATCGAGACCTGCTCTCTCTTGTTCACTTATGTAACAGGCCACAGAATCGAGGTACTGTTCGCGATATTGTGAATCACCCATTGCGACTGTAAATGGCCTTCCATGAAGGTTTTCCGTAAACCAGGACGGCTTGGGGAATGAGCCGACCATTGCGGTAGTGAGTGGTTTGTTGGCCGTTACTTTGAGCATTTTTGATCTCCCTGACTATATTTTGGTCGGTTTTGGCCGATTGGAATACAACAATATTGTATGTTGGTTCTGCATTCTAGTTATTTGGGACTCGTTTAGGGGGTTGGATGGGCCATCCTAGAAAGTCCCAGGTTGGAACTCAATTCGGGCCTTAATACAATTAGTGTGGCGATTTCTCGAATATCGTCGGGCGAAGGTATTGGGATGAAATTGCATCGTCCTATTGGAACAGGCGAAATCCCAACGTAGCAGGGAAATGGCGGTATCCTCGCGGCGAGTATCGCAGTATTCTAAAAATGGTATCGCAATTCTGCCGTCGAGCTCGACAGACCATTGCGGCGCATCCAAATTAACTGATATAGGTGGCGATAAATGGCGTTACAGCTAGATTTTGGGATGTTCGACTGGCTCGACCGAGGGCCTGGAAGCACAGCGGAATTATATGAGTCACGGCTAGGACTTGCGGAGCGCGCCGATCGAGCGGGATTCTACGGGTACCACCTCGCTGAACATCATGCGACGCCACTTGGAATGGCGCCATCCCCCTCTGTTTTCTTTGCAGGTTTGGCTGCGCGTACTTCCCAGATTCGATTCAGTCCAATGGCGTTTTTGCTTCCTCTTTATCATCCACTCCGTTTGGTGGAGGAAGTGTGCATGCTTGACCATCTATCCGGCGGCCGGGTTGAGGTGGGAATTAGCCGAGGAGTTTCACCCTACGAAATAAACTCATATGACGTTGACCCCGAGACAACGCGAGAGATTTTTGAAGAGACACTGGAAATTTATCGCACCGCCATGTGTAAACCGGTGCTCGATCACGCTGGGAAGCATTATCAGTTCCGTGACGTACCTATGGAAATAGAGCCTCTGCAACGCCCTTATCCGCCGCTTTGGTACCCGTCGTTTAGTGAAGCGGGCGCCACATTTGCGGCGGAGAATGGTTTTCACTTTATGAGTCTCGGACCACCCGCTTTGGTCACCCAATTGATGTCCCTCTATCGTGAAGTTGCGGCACAACCTAAGACGGGGCGAGCTAGCGAGCTCGCTGTTACGCCCAAACTCGGAGCCATGCGTCAGATTTTTATCGGAAAAAGCGATGAAGCCGCGATGGACATCGCCAGGCCCGCGTACGCGGATTGGTATCAATCAATCACCCAACTATGGCATCGGCGTGGGGATCACGCCTACGACGATTTCTTTAATTGGGAGAAATGCCTTGCTGGCGAAACGATCTTGATTGGCTCCGTAGATACGGTGTGTGAGAAAATTCAGAAGTTGATCGCCGCGAGCGGAATTAATTATTTCGTGGGGTCTTTCGCATGGGGATCACTGAATCCCAGGGATAGTCGCGACTCGCTCGAGCGTTTTATTTCCGAAGTTATTCCGGCAGTGCAACCTTAATCGACGACGTTTTAACTTGCCTTCGCGGGATGTACTGCCTCTATGACGTTGGATTGATTCGGGACCTCATATTGTTGGACGTATGCTGTCGCTGGAATCTCAGTAGCATCGCCACTTGCGGTTATCAGTCGAGATCGACACCGTAGTTCCGACAGGGCACTACCAATCTACTAGTAAAAATTTAACGCTATCTCGTAGCGAAGAATGTTATGTGAGCTTTCTAGTGTTTTAATTTCGATTGATTATTATGTCAAGACACTCGAACTTACCAGTCGGTGCGCTTAGACAGTTTTCGCGGTCTTCGTTAGACCACGACTTAAGAACCGTCAAAATCGCATAAAAGCGATTTAAATCATTATTAACACGACCCAGTACAGATCGTATGGCGGGCACGTAATTATGGTAAGTCGAAATGGAGGTAAGTTTGGCGTTATTCAAATCTTCACCCATCCAATTATCAT
>CAYFFH010000253.1:0-4940 GCA_964342175.1 uncultured Enterobacteriaceae bacterium
ACGGATTCGGTGGGTACAGGCACAGTGATGGTTCAACATCTCGGTCTGACGGATTCGGTGGGTACAGGCACTCGAGATAGGGTCTTAGAATATCCCCGTATAAAAATTTAGAGCTTTTGGGGATCTTGATCCTGATTCCCAAAATAATATACACCACGTTCTGTGTAGGTATTTCTGCGCAGGAGAATGATTTATCTTTTCCATCGATACCTGACTACAGATAAAACTATCAAGATCAGACTTACGATGTTCGTCACGAACGAACTAAGCATGATGAGCGTCTTTAATAGGTCTAGGTCGATCCAATAAGGTATTAAATAACAATCACCGAGTAATGTCGGGCAACCCCATAACCACTGATGCAACCCGATCCAAAAAAGTATAACCCAATGGGCAATCGTGAATGACAGGACAATGATGGCAGATTTAGGGACTGCCTCTATCGGTCCTATGAAAAATCTCCAGTTCAAAAGAACTAGGATGATTGGTCCGATGTAAAAAAATGGAAAAAGTAAAAGATCTAGAACTCCTTCCACTAAAAAATAATGCAAACGTCGGCCCTCAATGACAAAAAAATGCTGCGTACCAGCTAGGAAGCAGCCGGTGGTTTCTTAGATCCAGGAAGTACGACTATAAATTCCACCCCACTGTTATCTTCAAGATTTTTAGCCTCGATAGTTCCGCCATGCAGTTCCACTATCAGTCGGGAAATGTACAGTCCTAGTCCTAGATGGGGTTCTTTGCCAGTATTTGGCTCACGTAACGACACCATAGAATTAAATATTTGCGATTGCATCGTTTTCGGTAGCGAACTACCACGATTAACCACGCGTAGTTCGATCCTATTAGAGTCGCACTCCATACTTATCTGGATTGGTTCATTATCGGGACTGAATGCGATTGCGTTATCGATGAGCTTATCCATCATTTGCGCAATTAGGTCGCCAGAGCCAAGCAACAGACATGGAGATGACGGTTGATTTAGTCTGATCGCCGGGCTCGGGTAAATATTGCGGTAACCGTCGACACAACCTTCCAACAAAGCAGATAAATCGAACTCCTCAAATTCAACATCGGCCACGGACTGCTCTAATCGGGCGGCTTCGCTCAATCGAGAGACTAAGTTATGCAACCGGTTTGTACCTTCTAGGGCGCGCGAAAGGTACGGCTCTCGGCTAGAACCTGCCTCTAGCGCGTCAAGATTTTGCAATGAGGATGACACTACCGTCAGTGGCGTTCGAAATTCGTGGGATAACTTGCTTGCCATGCTTTCTAGGTACGTATTGTAGTCCGCTAATCGGTCAACCATTGTCGAATAACTACGAGACAAATCCCCGATCTCGTCGGAGGCGGCGCTCTGAGATATTTTTCCTACAACTCGGCCGTGTTGATCAACCGCTAGCTCAGCCTGATTCTTGAGTTTTGTGATCCGATAGGACAGATAGGTAGCAAAAACCAATAATATTAGTGATACCCCAAGAAATATGGCCACCGAGGTGTTGAATAGCACCGCCATCGCATCACGTTGTAGGGTTTGTATACCACCAGTGGTTTCTTCAACGACAACCGCGCCAATAAGTTCATTACCTGCGCGAACCGGGTGAGCCGCCGATACAATTACCGCTCGATCATCGGGTGTAGAACGCCAACGCGTCGATTTACGACCTGCAAGTGCCTCCAACACTTCCTCGCCGCGCAGCTTTGAGGCGGATCTAAGATCATCTTCAAACGACTCACTTGCCGCAGGCAAGATCCAGGTATACAACAAATTATTGATGCCCGGTTTATATTCACCTTCCAAGCTACCGCCGCTAGCAAGGACTTGCCCATTTCGATTGGTCATCCAAACACGCCTTCCGCTTTTAAGCTCAATGCGTTCGATCATTTGCTGTAGCTGTATCGAAGTGTGCAGAAGCACATTGGGAATTATCTCTTTCGAGGAGTCGCTGGTGCTTGCCTTAAGCGACTCGGTAAAATTGGTGTCCTTATCATGGACGACGATGGCCAAATGGTCTCTAACGCGAAAACGAGGGATCCGTATCTCAACAACATAACCATAGTCCGTTTCACGCCACTCCCCGATGATATTGTAGATGGGATAACGCGAGTTCGAATAGTTCCAATTCTCGACGATGGTGTAAGCAGTGACCGGGCCGGGGCTGGCAGTCCCCAAGAAAACACTTTGCAACTTACCATCTTCGTCGTACATGATAAGTTCCACTGTGTCGGCATCGCTTGGCTCAAACAAACCGCCGCTTTGATACACGAAACTTTCATCATCAACCTGGATCAGCAGATTCACGTATCGCTCGTAAGCTCCGACTACGAGATTAAAGCTGAGATCATTCCGCCCAAGCAATGGTGCCTGTTCTTGGGAGGTGAAACGGTCACGCCACTCCAGATGTTGCGCCCAATCGTCAGTGTAGCCATCAATATGTATCGGAAAACGGAGGTTGTGGACAAACAAAGGGTGAATGGATCGGCTTGTTTCCGTCGGATTTTGGAAGCTTTCCGATTGACTTTGTAGCGATACGGCGAGTGCACCCGCTACAGCCAACAAAGACTCTTCAAGACTGTTTTGCAAATACCGCTCTGTCTCTCTGAGGTATTCGAACCCAATATACGGAATACTAAGCAATGCGATCGATAAAAATAGGAGCTTTGCGCGTATCGTTACTCTTGGCATTGTGTACGATCTAAATCCAGCGATATCCCATACCGTAAATAGTTTCTATCTGATTAAAGCTACTATCGACCTCGGCGAATTTTTTCCGGATACGTTTGATATATGATGACACCGTTGTATCGTCGACAAAAATGTTGGCAGCCTCCATGAGCTGATCTCGCGTCTTTACATGCCCCGGGTTTTTCGTAAGTGCGTTGACGATCCAAAATTCCGTCAGGGTAAGATCGACAATGTTAGATCGCCAACGGACGGCAACTCTATCGGGATCAATTACAAGTTCTCCGCAAGTGCGTTCCGCCCGCTGATCTGTAGGATCACTCAACGCGTCAACGCGTCGAAAAAGGGCGCTAATTCGCGCCGAAATATGCGGCAACGAAACATCTTTGGTTAAATAATCATCACCGCCAACGCGCAAGCCAGAAATCGCATCGTAATCGCAATCGCGTGCGGTCAAAAAGATTATTGGTAATTTAGTCGACATCGTCCGTAACTCTCGACACATGTCGAAACCCGCATCAATTTCGTCATGGAGCGCAATGTCTAATAAAACTAGGTCTGGAAGGTGGCTTCTAAACGCAGTCATTGCGCTATCACGGGTTCCAAACGTCTTCACGCGATAACCCTGTCGACGCAACGCTTCGGCATAGTTGTTACGGATAGGAATATCATCTTCGACGATTGCTACCGTTCGTTTCATAGATTTTGACTCCAGGTCAATATGCCAACGCAAGCTACTTTACCGGAATGTCGAAATTACTACGTTAATCAGTCAATATTTCCACACTTCTGCCTCATTTCACCCCTCTGAGCGCCCGATTCCGTCAATTCACTGTCACAGCTTTCCGCTTAAATTGTCCCCAAGTTACCGCGGCGTCGAAACCGCTAGCTCGCTCAAACAAAAGGCACCGCAACAATTGGAGGATGTATTTTGGGCATGGCCTTCCAAACGCTCGCTTGTAGTCGCAGTCACAACCTAGCACCTCCGTAATTGACAGACTAGTGATTATTTTCATTCGACTCCCCACGGCGGCTCTCCTCCGCCAGTTGATCCGGATCGGGGGTTTTACCTCCCCTTACCCCCGATCCAGGATCACTTTGAGAACTCTCTACGCGATATGTACCTGCGATTAAAGCCCTGCACAATTGCACGACCGCTGAGTCAAAAAATGGCACGTCGGACTCCTCGTCGAACCTTATCGCGCGACCTATACGAGCAGTTGATCGAACGCAACCTAGAAAGCTTCGACTGGATAAACGGCGGCCAGACCGGCCCAATAAAATTTATCGACTTAGATCAATTCGAATTCGCAATTAGTCGTGCCCGTAAAGGTAGTTTAGTAGCAACGCTAATGATCAATCTAACGCTTGACGGTATAGGGCAATTAATAGTCCCAGAACACGGTGGTGCCTGTCAGTATTCAACCGGCCCAACTTGGAATAGACGCAATCAGCTTATTACTCTTGCAGGTCAGGCGATCGTACTACAAACATTAGCACTGGGCGCGAGTCTTCGCCGCCGTAAAGCCGAATTTAAAATGGGGTGTCACATTAATGCATTCGTTGAGGCGAACGCGCGCGAAATTGGTTTACTCTCTCTATGCGAGAATCAAGTCGAGCCTGATCTATCAACTGGCACACAGCTGCGCGATAACCTGTGGTATGCAATCGCGTTAAATCAATTCGGCAATGCCTATAACAGCAGGAAACTGATCTCTGCAGCACGACAATTATTCGAGTCCGTTAGCATCATCAAAACTACTGATCTCGAACCCCGAGTAGACCACACAGTCGTCGGGCCCGCATTTAAACTGGAGCGGATCGTAGCCACAGCCGAGGCACTCGCGCATTTCGGAATAACCACGACTAAACCAAAACTACTGCAACGGGCAATATCTGTAATTTGCAGCTTTGCCCGAAGGTATGCCGATCCCCAAGGTGGTTTCACTCAGGTATATGGGACACAACCGAGCACTGAAGCTTTAATAGATATTGATTGCACAATCGATTTGGTCAGGACCTGCCTAGCCCTGTTGCGGATCATTCCCGATCATAGATTGTGGTCAATCACTCGGCACGGCCTGTCTGCGTTGTTTGATCCGGCAGTTGCATTAGCCCGTCGACCAGAGACAGGTATCCTCCTAATTGCCACGGAACTAGAGCAAGTGCGCGCATACGATACTGCAACGGCAGATGAAACGTGACGATTCGCTCCCAAAGGGTGCTTTTCCTAGTCTTGATGCTTAGTACGGTTGAG
>CAYFFH010000254.1:0-4929 GCA_964342175.1 uncultured Enterobacteriaceae bacterium
AGTTTCTCAGGCGGATCTGATTATTGGAAGGGGAAGGTCCAAGAGGACATATTTATAAAATCCCAAATTGGGCGCTATCGGATCCGCGGTTATGGCGGTGCGCGCGAATTACCTCATTTGTCCGATCTTGCTTTTCGCAAAGACTTATCTAGTGCAGGCAACGATATGGGCGTGCTGTCTCGTGTTGCGATGGCCACCGAGATTGGTGGGATCAACGGCGCGAATCCATTGAAGCTAAGTATGCCGGTGATGGTCGCACCGATGAGTTACGGCGCACTCAGCGCTTCGACGAAACGTGCTATTGGCATTGCGTCAACCCTATCGGGGATCGCCGAAAACACTGGTGAAGGTGGTATGAGCGATGCCCAACGTGACGCAGCTGAGCAACTTATCTTCCAGATGCTCGGAGGGCGTTTAGGCTGGAATATCCACGATATGCAACGCGCAAATGGGCTTGAGATCTACATTTCGCAAGGGGCCAAACCAGGCCTCGGTGGTCAGCTTATGGCGAAGAAGGTAACCCCGGAGCTTGCTCAAATTCGTGGAATTCCGCCGGGCATCGACCTGCGATCGCCGTCCAGGCATCCTGATATCTTGGGTGCGGATGACCTCGTTATTAAGGTCGAAGAATTGCGCGAAGCAACCGGCTATAGATTGCCAGTCAGTGTGAAACTTGGTGCCGGACGGGTGCATGATGACATCAAGATCGCCGCAAAAGATGGTTTTGACTTCGTCGAACTGGATGGGATGCAGGGATCGACGGGCGCGGGCAGTGCAGAAGTTCTGGAATATGTCGGAATTCCGACTTTGCCAGCGATCATTGAAGCGATCGAGGCGCTTGAAGAGATCGGCGCTCGCGAGCGTATCCAGATCGTGTTAATGGGAGGATTGCGTGACGGTGTCGATGCGGCGAAGGCGTTGTGCCTCGGTGCGGATGCGGCGGCATTCGGCACCTCAGCGATCGTTGCAGGCGGTTGCATCGCGTGTATGCAATGTCATGTCGGCCAATGTGTGACCGGTATTGCGACCCAGGATCCAGAACACGAGAAACGATACAAACCAGATGTGGAATCGCACAACATCCATCGCTTTTTTGAAAGTGTGCGCTACCAGATCGCAGCAATTACGGACGGTTTGGGATACAGTGATGTACGTCAATTGTCGCGTGATGATCTGGTTGCGGTGACGCCTGAAGCGGCGCTTGTTTCTGGTTTGCCGTACGAGCCTGAATATCGCGACATTAACCCCGAATTGCGACTGCAGGAGGGGCGTTGATGAGCGTATATGACATCAATCGGATCAAGATGCCAGAAGCGCCGCAAGGCGCTGAAGATCATACTAGTCAAACTCATTTTGTACCCGCTCCGTGTCAGGTAGCGTGCCCGGTTGGGACAGATGCCCCATCTTACATCGGCTACATCTGGGAAGGTAAAATCGAGCAAGCGTTTGAGGCGATTACCTCGACTAATCCTTTCAGTTCAATTTGTGGTCGCGTTTGCGATGCGCCGTGTGAACCGGCTTGTCGTCGGACGTCAAGTGACGGCGCAGTGCAAATTCGTAACCTCAAACGTTATGTCATGGACGCGGTAGGACACACTTACGACTTACCTGCTGTAGAAGTTACTCAATCACAAACGGTAGCCGTAGTAGGTTCGGGACCAGCAGGTTTAGTCGCCGCTCATGACCTAGCAGTCGCGGGCTACGAAGTCCACGTCTATGAGATGACTGATCGCCTAGGTGGCATGATGATCTGGGGTATACCTGCTTTTCGTTTACCCCCGGAAATAATACAAGAAGATATCGATCGACTTACCAAGCGCTGTCCTGGAATAAAGATCCATCTAAATGCTGAACTCGGTAAAGATGTGTCACTAGATGAATTGAAGACTCGCCACGACGCCGTACTAATAACAATAGGGGCGTGGTGGGGGAAAAGGATGCATATTCCTGGTGAGGATGATCCACGAGTTGTGGATGGAGTCGGGTTCTTACGTCGGATCAACGATGGTGAACGTCCGCAAATGCCCGAAACTGTGGTTGTTGTGGGTGGGGGTGATGTTGCGATGGATGCGTGCCGCGCGGCTTTGCGCCTGCCTGGTTGCCGCGAGGTAAAAGTGGTCTATCGTCGCGGGCCGGAAGAGATTCCGGCGCGTGAAATCGAGCTACATCATGCGGTTAAAGAAGGTATCCAATTTATCTATAACACTCAGCAGATCGCTATTGGAGAAAGTGATCCCGGGCTAGCGTTGCAATGTGTGCGCACCGAATCAGGAGAACCAGATGAAGACGGTCGCCGTCGGCCAGTCGCCGTGCCGGCGAGTGAACACACAATTAACTGTGGGCTAGTCATCGCGGCTGTCGGTCAACAGAGCGAATGCGACCATCTAGGTGATTTGAGTTTGATGAGCACCGATAGAGTCGCAACGGAATGGACTTCGATGCGCACCGGTGACCCACAAGTTTTCGCTGCCGGGGACGGCGCGTTTGGGGGCTCGACAATTGTTATGGCAATGAGCCATGGGCAGCGCGCAGCGTATTACATCAAGGCTTTCCTAGAGGGTCGAGACGATCCCTTGCCGTACCGAACGCCGTACCGAACGCGCCGAGTTGAGGTTGCCCAAGACCTTGAGTGGGAGAAGAACCCGTTACAGGAACCTGAATTTTTTGGAGTTGGTGTCAGGCCGGTCGAATTCCCAGAAATCGAAGCTACCTACGATATCAATACGGCGCGCGATGAGGCCGCACGATGTTACCGCTGCGATGCGGAAACCGGCTCCGCCGATTATTCGGTCGGTCATCGTGAAGATCTTTTCTCGATGGCACGGACGAACCCGAACGATCAAGCGAAGCTCAAGACGATGTTCGACAAACGCATGCTACAGCGACCGGATCCTTTTCCGGACGGACGGCCGGCGACGCTCGACGATATAACATTTTTGCCTGCCAATTTATCTAGGCTAGTGATAGATCCCTATCGCGAGGCGTGCAAAGTCTCTACAGATATTGGTGCGCGGATTGAGATGGAGATCCCATTTTTTGCCACCGGTTTTGATTCGGAAGTTAGTGCTGTGAAAGATGGTCTAGCTGATGGTTTGCGCCGAGTGGCGTGTGGTTATCTTGGCACCTCGCCACTCGAGGATGATGTGTTGTGGATACAGTTAATTGGTTCGGGTGCAAGAGCCGACCCCGCGGCGGCAGCATTAGTATACATGCAGGGTGAGCGATTCGAGCCAATTGATCTTTCAGCCGCGACTGAGCAACCGCGAGGTATGGCGACATATACTCGTGAGACTTTGGAAGAAGTGATTGTCTATGGGCTCGATAGTGGTTTTGAATTCTTACTACTGTGTGGTAACGGGAACCCGCTCGAGCAATGGAATGAGTTGGCGGGCCCGCCAGATCTAGCGCTTTTGCGCGAGGCGATTTCGGTGTTACGGGGGCTAAAAAAAGAAGAGGCGATTGATCTCATATGGTACGGTGGCGCGCGATCCGGTACGGATGCAGCGAAGTTAATCGCTATGGGGTGTAAGGCGGTGGTTTACAGTTTACCCTTGGCGTTGGCGATGGGCGGATCCATCATGCAACGCGGGTTAGAATTCACCTCCGACTACACTGTAGAGGACCGCGGTGAGGCAGTGGCAAATATACTTAAAGCACACGCTTCGGAGGCCTCTATGATGGCACGGTGTTCCGGCAAGACACAGTTGCATAACTTGGAACCCGAAGACCTGCGCTCAATGACACTTGCGACCGCGGCTGCGACCGGGATTCCAATGCCCGGAACACGAGCGGTATAGCTCCAAAAAGCATCTCGAATATAGTGGGCTACGGTCGCTAATAGTCAAAAACATACAAAGGTTATGTCAAACGCATGCTTTGCTTTGGTCGATGCCCATGAGATATCCTTTTGTTTTGGATCGTTACTCTGGGGGAAGGTAAGACGAAGCTGTTGCTCTCAATAATTGAGGTGCGTCCTTCCGTTGCCGAAAAGCCCGTTTGAAGCCCGTGGGCTTATAGTTTTAGTCCCGCGAGGTAACCTGTGGATTTTATTCCTTTGATCGAATAGATTTCGACAAATTCGACAGTTGTTTGAAAGCAATGTGAGAACGAAACTAGACGATAAGCCATGCTACTGTGGCGACAATCCAACTACCTTCATTCGCCATCTCGCCGATGGCACAACCGCGACGGTTGCGGTCCCAGCTGGCTTCGCGAAGTGACATTATTACCTGTCCCAAGCGGGTGCAGATGTTTATATGCCCAGTAACGATTGCGAAGGTCGAAATGCCCGAACCGCCCGCCAGGATAATATTGTAGGCAAGCGTTAATTGGGGTACGCCTTTGAAGAATACACCAAGGTATCCACGAACAATTGGATCGGCGATAGTGAGTCGGTTCCGATAACCTATGATAAGTGTTGCGATAATGCCGGTTATTGCCAGGCCGGTTGTCCATGTATCCAAAGTAGTCCAGAAAGTCACGTTCTGCCAGATGTAGATCCCGATGCAGAACACCACCACCACAGTCCAAGCCGCGTAGGTGACCATGGTTTGATAGGTAACCCGACTGGGTTGAAGTCGGTGAGCCTTGGATGACAACGACAGATTGATTAGGAGAAACACACCCCAGAACGACAGCCACGTCAGGCTGATTCCCTCGGTCGTCGTTAGCATTAACCTTGCTTGGGTACCGATGAATCCAACCGCAGTGATTATTTGAACGAGGAAAAGCACATCACCAACAAATTGCTTTCGCGTAAGCCCAGGCTGGACTTTCGTTATGTAGTCTTTCGTATTATCAGAGTTCAACTCGGATCTCGCAGAAATTTAGTTTTCACTTTTGTGAGTAGGGCGAGGCCGTGGCCTATCACAACGTGTCAGACATTATCGTAACACTTGCGTCGCGGGGAGGGCTTGATTAATTTTGGAG
>CAYFFH010000255.1:0-1634 GCA_964342175.1 uncultured Enterobacteriaceae bacterium
GGGGCCGTTTTCAGTGTTTCCGATCATGCAGCATTCGCATCGTACCGTTGGTTTTTTTAAGGTTCGTGGAGTTAACATAAACCATTCCGAGTTTGAGGATTTTATGTTTTCCTTTCCCGAGGTGAATGATTTTAGGGTCGAGGTTCTGAACGAGGGTACAAACGACGTTTTTTGTGTTCTGGTGGAAATCAGGCGAGGTGGCAACCCAGGGTCGGTCACGAAGGATCTTTTAGAGAGGGTCCGCGCCGTATTTGAAGTGCGTCCGGATATCACACTCTTGGAAAACGGTACGTTAGCCAAAGAATTTGAAAAAAGTGTTAAAGCACCGAGATTCCAAGATAAACGCCTTTGAAACTATTTTGCACGGGGAGAGTAACCTTATAAATGGTCTGAGTGAGAGAATTTGAAACTCCAGCCCCCGCGTAATGTGAAGCTGGTTGACGGCGGGCAGCATTCGCTGGGCTCGATGGTGAAACAGTAGAATTTCGGGGATAGAAAATGTGGTTAACTTTGGCTTTAAACAAGGGGGGTTAATATGGGGGTGCTTGAGGGCAAGGCAGCGTTAATTACGGCGGCAGGCGGTGGAATAGCAGGTGCAATCGCCAGGAAGTTTTCTGACGAAGGGGCAGTTGTTTGCTGTGTCGATATTAATGAAGAAACCGTCGGCGAAACAGTGTCGAGTATCCTATCAAAGGGCGGCGAAGCAATTTCCAAGATCTGCAATGTCGCTGACGAAGCAGCAGTAGCGGCAACGGTCGATGACACAGTTTCTCAATTTGGCAAGTTAGAAATAGTAGTTAATGCCGCCGCGGCATCCGAACCACTTCATACCGTTGCTAATATGCCACTCGAGACGTGGCAGGAAGTAGTAGATGTCAATCTCACAGGCATGTTTCTCGTTGCCAAACACGCTATCCCACATATGCAGGCTGCCGGCGGTGGACAATTTATAAACATTTCTTCGACATTTGGGCATATTGCTTGGCCACAGCGTCCCGCCTATATGGCAACCAAAGGTGCGGTCCGTCAATTGACGCGTTCTATCGCATTAGATTTCGCTTCTGATAATATTAGGGCCAATAGTATCCTTCCGGGCGCAATAGAGACCAATCGGCTACTAGCCCGCACGCCTACAATGGAGCAGGTCCGCGAGCGCATGGTTCCCCTGCACCCTATTGGTCGCCTCGGAACACCAGAAGACATCGCGAATGCTGCCGCCTTCCTCGCCAGCGATCAGTCTAGCTTCATGACCGGATCCGACGTTTTCGTCGATGGTGGCTTCACCGCCGTGTGACAGATTTAATTAACCAAGGATAGTGAGAAAGAAAAAAAGACGGTCCTTGGTTTTACTATTTAAAGGAGGGACTTGTGTTTAAGCGTTTGACAGGAACCGATAAGAATGGCGTGAAGGTCAAATAGTTGACGGAAAAACTGATTGCCACTCTCTGCCTGCCTGTTGCCATTCTTCTCGGAGGTGTGGGGGTGAGTTTTGCTTTGCCGTCGTGTCCTGTTGATAGCCCCGTATCTAATTGGTCTGATTGTTTTGGTGTTTACACTATCAACCACGGAGATTGGACAGGTTTTAAATACGTCGGTGAATATAGAAATGGCAAAAGGCATGGATTGGGCACCTT
>CAYFFH010000255.1:1734-4919 GCA_964342175.1 uncultured Enterobacteriaceae bacterium
GTTTTAAATACGTCGGTGAATATAGAAATGGCAAAAGGCATGGATTGGGCACCTTGACCAATGCCAACGGTTAAAAGGTGACAGGATATTTTCGCCAAGGGAATAAAGTTAACTCTTCACAATTTGGGGCAGCAGAAGTTCGGGAACAAATTTCTCGCTGTTTGAATATCCTCGGTGGGATAAAAGTTGGAAAACTTATTGACATAAAAGTTACCATTAATTTAACAAAAAATGGCGCACTAGAAAAATCCCCAATAATTCTTATTTCGAATTTATACAAGAGAAATCACGCTGACTTTTTCAACTCACAATTTGTTGAGGTAAACCAGAAAGGTGGACCCCTGTAAGGTATAATTTAACGATTCGTTGGGTTCCCGAAACTCCACCTACTTCCTATGCGGTCTACCCTTTCCAAACATTTTATGCCAGACTTTCAATATGAGAAACTGGACCACCGCCAACTAAAAGGGGTACTTATAATGTCGGTAGAGTTAGAGATGTTGATTTGGGTTTCCACCCTTACTTTGTTTATGTGGGTTCCATACGTTCTTTCCGGCATAATACATGATGGATTGGTTGCCTCCTTTAAATGGCAAGGAGATGAAAAGCCGCGATTTTTATGGGCTGAGAGGGCTAAACGAGCACACTACAATTCGATTGAAAACCTTATTCCATTTGCAGCAATAGTGATCGTTGCTCACATAGCAAACATTTCAAATGAGGCTACGGCAACCGCAACAATAGCATACTTCTGGCTACGTGTTATTCACTATGTGTTTTATACCGTTGGAATATCTTATGTTCGCACCCCCGCTTTTATTGGTAGTTGGCTAGCTCAGATTTGCATAGTTTATCAAATCCTATTTAGTTAATTGGGCAGTCACTAGAGACCGTTCTTCCTTCGAAAAACCTCACTGTCCCATGAGTGCCCCATATGGTTCTCCATGGCATGATAAGAATAGTCCAGGTTATTGGAATAGTTGGTCGGAGTGAGAGGATTTGAACCTCCGGCCCCTGCCTCCCGAAGACAGTGCCGGTAGAAAAAATACCTATATATTTCAATTTTTTATAGGTTTCTTTAATTTTTTACGGGTAAAAGTATGGGTAGTTTCACTCAATAAATCCATTACCTCTCTCTCTTTTTCTCGATGTTATGTTTAGCGTAACGCATTGTGCTTCGTATATCCCGATGAACCAAAAATTGTTGTGCAAGCCTCAAATCTCCAGTCGCCGCTAGTATGCGGTGCCCCACCGTGTGCCTTAAATCGTGAAACCGTACTATCCGGTTAATCCCCGCTCTCTTTACGGCGGAAAAACAAGTTCGTTCATGTGCAAAAATACGAATTAGTTGTTTAAACCATTGCGGCGGAGGGGCTATCGCTTGGGCTCGGGGGGAATGCGGTAACAACCGGGTATACTTTTTCAATGTCACTAACCTCACATTCTGTCCGACGAATGTTTGACTTTCCGCGACTTTTTGTTTTTGTTGCAGTTTGTGGTAGTAAACATCAAATAAAAAAGCGTACCACGATGCACTTCAAAAAACTAACACGTACAAAAGAAATATCATATAATAGTGTCGGACTCATTTCTACGATCCCTAGATCATCCACATGGGCAACTAGGTACACGTTTTCTGCCCTTGACGCTATTTTGAATGGTTCGGAACTGGCAGATCCTTTTTCTGATTTTTCTCCAAGGCAAGGGTTGAATTTGGAAATGCTTTTGATTGGTCATTTCTACCACCCCTCGTTCGATGCATTAGCGGACGAAGCATTTAAATTTAAATGGAAAAAGTTATACGATCCTCTCCCTGGTACCAATTGGATGTCTGCTGAAATAGCACGTTTGAAGTCTGAAAGACCAAATCTTTTCGTAGCGGATCTTCCAACTATTTTTGTTTATAGAGAACCATTTTCTATGCTTCAAAGTTATTTTAATCAGGTGCAAAAATCTTATTTTTTTGTCGAGCACCCTTTGCGTGACCCTAAAGGTGAAATCTGGAGGCCATCCAGTTACTCAGATTTTGTTTTAAATGGGGGTATCCAATCTTACGTAAAATATCGAGCGACATTCGAGGTAGTAACCCGTTTGCTCCCCTCAAAAGTGTTATCTGTTCGCTATGAGGACATATTGAACAATCGTTTATCCTGGTTTCGTAAGATGTGTGACTTCATAGGGTGCGATTGGGTCAAAGATGAACAGATTTTGCAGGCTTTAGAATTAACTGATCCTGAGTCCTTAAAAAAACTTGAAATCGAGTCGGGGCTTACACTAAGCGATGGTGACGGGATTACGGAATTTTTTGAAACGGGAGTTGCCTCCGATCCGAAACGGGTATTGAAGAGCCATTTCACTGGCGCAAAGGAAAATGCAAAGGAAATGCTCTCGCAGGGTGAGGTTGAATTCTGCGAGAGCCTTCTTGCTGAGTATTGTAATTTTTAGCACACGCGATCACCTTGTTGTTTTTTATTTTTTTAATTGCAAAACCCCACCACCGAAGACCTCAAATCGCCAACGGTCCCAGAAAATGGCAACTCCGTAAAAGGCATGCTGCCCTTCGGTAATAAAATTGGCATTTAATCGAATTTGCTCATGCAGATGGAGTAGATGCCATTTCAGTGGCCGACAACTTGACCCTTGAATGGATTAACCAATTAACCTTCTGTTAGTGATAAAACTAATTACCGTGAAGAATAATTTCCGCACCAATCTATTGCCTGGAAATACTCACTAAACATCTTCTAATCAACCGTTCGCCAAAAGTTATCAATTGAGCGGAGAAATGTCCGCCATGGGACAACCCAGGAGCAATATTATAACACTCCCTTTTTTCTCATATCCCCTCGTATCTTAGTCGCACTAATTTCAGTGATAGATTTATCAAAAATCTCTTCTTCAAAAGAATAACCTACACCCCTTCCGTAGGTGATATTGACAATGTTTGGAACCAACATAATTTCGTACTCTTCTCCTCTCTTAAAACCATCTTCAAGCAAACCTGCCTCAATGTTTGAACAGACTGTCTCCCAATCGAATGGATTATCATCCTGCCCCTTACCACCTGTTGTCCCTTGAACATCCCTGACCTGGATCACGACCTGTCCTGTTTTCGCGACACACCTCTTAAAAAGCTCCTGATGACCATCATGCCAAGGTTGCCATCTGCCCAACATTTGGACTGT
>CAYFFH010000256.1:0-4901 GCA_964342175.1 uncultured Enterobacteriaceae bacterium
TTGGCTTTTCAGCCGGGGAAATCCGTGATGACCAAATCGACAAGAACATCTATCGTATTGCTGACTGCGTTGTTTGTTGGCGGTTGCGCAAACTCTAGTATCAAACCTGTAGAAGTACTTTGCCCACTTCTGGGTGGTGTTGCTGGTGTCGGAATCGCAGCTGGTACAAGCGATGGTGGTGAAGCTGAAGCCGCAATGGCGATTGCCGGAGTTGTCGGTGCTACTGTGGGTTACTTCGCTTGTAGGGATTAATTTGTTCTGATTGGACAAGTTAACGGAAGGACAAGCATTGGCTTTTCAGCCGGGGAAATCCGTGATGACCAAATCGACAAGAACATCTATCGTATTGCTGACTGCGTTGTTTGTTGGCGGTTGCGCAAACTCTAGTATCAAACCTGTAGAAGTACTTTGCCCACTTCTGGGTGGTGTTGCTGGTGTCGGAATCGCAGCTGGTACAAGCGATGGTGGTGAAGCTGAAGCCGCAATGGCGATTGCCGGAGTTGTCGGTGCTACTGTGGGTTACTTCGCTTGCAAAGATCAACCGCCGCCGCCGAAGCCAACGCCGAGGCCGAGGCCGAAACCGAAACCAAAGCCGAAACCACCAGCAGATGGCGATAGAGATGGTGTCACCGATGCTGGGGACGAATGTCCTGGAACCCCTGCCGGCGTCAAGGTTAACGATGATGGGTGTCCTAAGAACGGTGAGAAACTCTTAAGCCTCGAGGGCATAAACTTTGATACCGATGAATCATCGATAAAGTCTGACTCTGAAGGAATTTTGAACAACGCGATAAGCGTATTGAGTGACAATGCTAGCGTGCACGTGCGAGTAGAGGGTCACACTGACAGTCGCGGGAGTGATGCTTATAATCAGCAGTTGTCGGAAAAACGCGCAGAGGCCGTCACTGCTTACCTAATTGACGGTGGGGTTTCGGCTGACCGTTTGTCAGCAGTCGGTTATGGCGAGAGTGCGCCGGTGGCGCCGAACGACACTGCAGAAAATATGCATAGGAATCGAAGGGTCGATCTCATAGTCGTAGACAACAAGAAGTAAGAAACAGCTAACAACAAGTTTCGAGCCCTCCTTAGGAGGGCTTTTTATTGCTCTGTTGATGCCATCAAATTTGATTAAAACGATGCGATGATCGCTGTTACTGCAACCGTTAGAGCTAGGACCACACTGATTGCAATTGGTCTGAATGACGTTGGCAGTGTTGGAGCACTGTCTTAAATGGGGTGGGATCCTTGATGTGTGTGAGGTGGCCATGTCGCGGAAATATTTGGTCTTTTAAACGAGATAACCAAAAACGCAAGCCCGCTGCGCGTAAGCTTGGGAGCCATGCTTCGATTTCTATTGCATCGACGACACGGGTTCTTGAATAAGCGTCAACTAGAGCTTTGGCGCAAGCCTGGTCGAAGACGGTTTCGGCATTGCCGAAACACCAATCGCACACAGTTACCGCGAGGTCGTAGATGAGAGGACCTGAGTGGGCATAGTAAAAGTCAATCAGACCCGAAAGCTTTGGTCCGTCGAATAGGACGTTATCGCGAAATAGATCTGCGTGTACTACCCCTCGTTTACAATAGTTAAAATCAAAGCTTGTGTTAAACGCCATTTCTCTGTCCAACAATGATTTATCTGCCGGATTCAAATAACCTCGGATTTGTGCTGCCGTAACAGCGTGCCAATCCGGCCCACGCTCATTCTCGCGTGTCGGGGGATAGGATTGCGTTGCTTGGTGCATTGTACCGAGGGTTTTTCCGACCAAACGGCACTGTTCAAGCCCCGGTGTGTCGATGCTGGCGCCACCCAATCGTTCAACGAGCGCAGCCGGCTTACTTTTTAGAGTGGTCAGGTATTCTCCTCTTGCATCCGCAATGGGACGAGGACTTGGTAGAGCACGGTCTGACAGGAAGGCCATTAACTCCAGACAATATTTAAGCCCTCCGACTGACGCTTGTTCAAATATTGTGAGGACAAATCGACCTTGGTCCGTAGTAACGAAATAATTTGAGTTTTCGATGCCCGCCTCTATACCCTCAAAATCTAGCACTTGGCCAACGAGATAGGTACTAAGAAAGGTATCGAGTTCGGGGTCACTGAGCTTCGTATAGACTGACATGAGACTGGTGGGGCTCGCTAGCAGCGGTGAAGCTTACCTCCTAATTCGGAGGGGTGTGCTACCAGCTAAAGATGACCCATTGTGGGACTCGAGTGGGGTTATATATGTCACTCATCCGGGACCGCATTAGCCCGTTCCCATCATGATCGATAAAGTAATAGGGTTTGCCGATAAAAGGGGTAATCTTAACCATGTACAATCGTCCGTTAACCCGGTACTCCTCAACAGTCGCATCCTCGCGTTGGATGATGGTAACTTCAGGTTCCATTTCTTCGTCGTGCTCGACGAAATCGGGTGGTGAGATAGGCTCTGGGAGTGGTTTCGAATCTGCCGTCGCTTCGGGAACTAGCGCATATGACAGTAGACCGGCGCAAGCAAGGGCCAATATGGCGGGTTTTTTGCGATACATCTATCTTTTACTCGACTAGAGAGTTCGTTCTAACTGAGAATGATGAAATAGCATAGCATCTATGTTTAACCAGATCTTCTGCGGTTTGGGCCGTTAACTCGGAGCATGTGGCATAGTGCAACCTCGCAATCTGAATTTTTTGATGCGTAGCCCCGACCTATTCTTTGCGACCAATAGGTCTAATCCTGGGGACGGGCGGGTAAGGCGTTTTTGGCTAACTACTGGATAGGTTGATTATGTCAATTAAAAAACTTGTTCTAATCGATGGTTCCTCTTACCTCTATCGCGCCTTTCACGCGTTACCTTCACTGAAAAACTCGAAAGGATCTCCAACAGGTGCGATCCATGGTGTTATCGCGATGTTGAGGAACCTTTATGAAGAGTATCGGCCTGACTACTTCGGAGTTGTATTTGATCCGAAAGGCAAAACATTACGTGATGAGTACTACCCGCCGTACAAGGCCAATCGACCCTCTATGCCAGAGGAGCTACGGACTCAAATACAACCGATTCATGAACTTGTTAGAGCATTTGGTTACCCCTTGGTAATGGTTGAAAAAATTGAGGCCGATGATGTTATTGGGACACTTGCACGAGCAGCTGCGGAGAAAAATATTGAGGTTGTTATATCCACGGGCGATAAGGATATGGCACAACTTGTTTGCGACCAAATTCGTTTGGTGAACACCATGGATAATTCGGTACTTGATGTTGCTGGAGTAGTAAAAAAGTTTGGTGTTCGGCCCGATCAAATCGTCGATTATTTGACCCTGATTGGTGACAAAGTTGATAACATTCCAGGGGTCGATAAAGTTGGACCGAAGACAGCCGTAAAATGGTTAGAAAAGTATGACACGCTCGACAGTCTGGTCATGAATGCGGGGGAAATATCGGGCAAGGTTGGTGAAAACCTTCGGAAGAGTATTGACAAACTCCCATTATCCAAGCGGCTTGTCACCATTGTTGACGACATAGCTTTGGATGTCAGATTTGATGAGCTACGCCCGGAAGAATGGGATAGGGGCCGCCTGACCGAGCTATTCCGCAATCTGGAATTTAAATCATGGTTGAAACAACTCGGGGACGATAAAGGCCCCGATCGTGACGGATCTAACATTGAGAAGGGAAATGATATTGTCTACGAGACAATTTTGGACGAAACCCGCCTTGATCATTGGCTTGGTTTGTTGAAAGAAGCTGATTACTTTGCTTTTGATACCGAAACGACAAGCTTAAATTACATGGAAGCAGAGCTCGTAGGGCTATCGCTTTCGGTTATGCCTGGGAAAGCCGCATACGTACCGGTTGCACACGACTATGAGGGCGCGCCAGCGCAATTAGACCGTGCCTTTGTACTAGCGCGTATGCGCGCACTACTCGAAGATCCGGGTAAGCCGAAACTCGGCCACAATCTGAAATATGACCGCAATGTGCTATTGAATCATGGTATCGAACTTAACGGAATTGCACACGATACTATGCTGGAATCCTATGTTTTGAATAGTGTAGCCAGTCGACACGATCTGGATACGTTGGCTTTGCAACATCTTAATCGGGAAACAATCCACTTTGAAGATGTTGCTGGCAAAGGCGTAAAACAACTCACATTCAATAAAGTCACCATGGAACAAGCAACACAATATGCTGCCGAAGACGCCGAAGTGTGTTTGTGTTTACATAAAAAATTAATGCCACGATTGTGTGATGCCGAAACCTTACTATCGGTTTTTAGAGATATTGAGCGACCTTTAATACCCGTTCTTTCGCGCGTTGAACGTTTTGGGGTTTTAATCGACTGCGATATGTTGACTACCCAAAGCGAGGAGATTAAGCGGCGGCTTGATGAGCTTCAGTCGGAGGCCCATGATTGTGCTGGTGAGGTCTTTAATATCGGATCGCATAAACAGATCCAGGCGATATTGTTCGAAAAACTAGGTCTCCCAGTCAAGGCTAAAACGCCGAAGGGTCAACCGTCGACAGCTGAATCCGTATTGGTGGAGCTAGCGGATGATTATCCATTACCTAAACTAATTCTTGAGTATCGCGCCCTTAGCAAATTGAAATCCACCTACACGGATAAGTTACCACTTGAGGTTTCTCCGGTCACCGGCCGCATTCACACGAGTTACCATCAGGCCATCACCGCAACTGGTCGTCTTTCCTCGTCTAATCCAAACTTGCAAAATATCCCGATAAGAACTGCGGAGGGGCGTCGGATTCGTCATGCTTTTATAGCGCCGCCCGGTCGTGTACTGATTGCAGCGGACTATTCACAAATAGAACTTAGAATTATGGCGCACCTGTCCCAAGATAAAGGTTTGCTCGATGCATTCCGATCTGGTGCTGACGTACACAGAGCAACTGCGGGT
>CAYFFH010000257.1:0-4882 GCA_964342175.1 uncultured Enterobacteriaceae bacterium
TTTGCCAAAAAGAACTTCCTTATTGCTGTATAATGTAAGCATCTCAGGGTTAAAGTACAAGAAAAACCCAGCTCCTCTTCCACTACCCTGTATATTACCACTTAAAACTTCACCTACATCATTAGTACCAAAATAATAAGTCGATATGGCATCTGTAACATATGAAATATCAAAACTCCCACCTACCTTTCCTTCCGGTGTGAATAATGAATTTGTTCTGACACCAGCATATAAAATTATGAAAGCGATAGGTAAGTATTTTAAAAACGTGAAAAGCCGGACAGATTTGGAGACAAAAATGAATAAGGCAAACAATATGACTGGATAAATAATAACCGGTTGTCGTTTCGAGCTTGCAATAGCAATGATTAATATCAAGGCGATAAAAATCCAGTCTTTTTTCTCAAATCTGCCCTCTCGTATCAACCAGTAAAAAATCAATGCCACAATCGGAATCATAACCGCAGGACCTCCACCACCATAACTCATAGTCCCTACTAATCCCTCAAATTCAAATCCCATTAGAAATATTTTAAATATAGCCACCGCGATCTGAACATATATGATGTAAAGAAGCACATTTTTTACATATTCTCTTTTTGGTATGTCATAAGTAATATCTTTTAAATAATGATATAAAATCCATAAAAATGCATATTTAAATAAATATTGACTTAGTATTGTTAATAATTCCCCACCATAAAAATTATGGGTTATCCAAAATGATGCTGTAAATAAGAAAAAAATAATATTTAGCGATAGGTCAATTTTATTTTTGTTTAAATTAATTTTATTTTTCAATAATAAGTAAACAGCATAAGCGACAATCACTATTTGATAGCCATTAAATATTCCTATGTCAAGAATACTATCAAAATAGTCAAAGAGTCCCTCCCAGAAAACAAAAACCAATAAAATACTTGATCGGGTTATACCAACTTTATAAAATGTATATAGCATTCCAAGGAAAACTAATGCGAAGTAAAGTGCAACATTTAATGTTGTCATAATATTTTATTAACTAATATAAAGGTCTTATTTTTTATTAAGGCAATTGATATAATATATAATTTATTGATTTTGCATAAACTCAAGTAGTTCCCTTACTCTGTTATCCCAAGAATATAATTTAAATGCCTTTTCTCTTGCCATTTTTCCATAGTTATTAGTGTCTTTCTCAGCAAGTGCCTTAATTAATGATAATTTAAGTGAATCAAAATTATCAGGCTCGCACAAGATTGAATCCTTTTCATTTTCAAGCACTTCTCTAATTGTAGGAAAATCATGCGCCACTATTGTCCTGCCAGCAGCCATATATTCAAAAATTTTTAATGGAGAACAATAATTTATTGTTGGAACTTTTGAAGACCATAAGGCTAATAAAATATCCGATGCATATAAATAATTAGGAATCAAATTGTGTTTTACGAAACCCATAAAATTGATATTCGAAACTGATTTTTCTTTAGATATTCTTTGAAAATACTGTCGATTAATTTCAGGTCCACCAATTACTATAAAGTATAATTCTGGAAAATCATTTGCCAAATAAATTATATTTTCAGTATCTCTATCTGGATATAATCCACCTGTGTAAGTTACAATTGTTTTATTAACAGGCAAGCCTAATTTTGATTTTGCAATATCTTTATTTATATGTTTTTCAAAAATAGAAGCATCAAAACCGTCGTGCCATGCAAAAAGTTTTTTTTGTGTTATTCCTTTTTGTTTCCAATATTTTGAAAGCGCTTCACTTATTGAAAAAAAACATTTGAAATTTGGAGACCGTGCAGCACTCAACAATCTTTTTTCTAAAAACTTATGAAGTATATTTCGACCAGTATGAAGTCTTGAGTTATGTGATTCATAAATAATAGGTATATTAAGTTTTGTCAATCCATTTAAAATATATGAATCTCTTGAAAATATTAAATCTGGATTATTTTGCTTCGCAATTTGAACAATCCTGCTATTGACCATAATTCTATTTAAGAACAAATTTCTACACTTTTGGTTCCAAGTTTTTATTTCAAAATCAATTCCGTCTTTGAATGTATTATTTATAAATTCTTGAGCATTGTTTTCAAAGCCCTCATTTTTTTGCATTGCCAAAGTGACTTTGTATCCTGCTCTAACAAAAGCACTGCACATTGAAAAAACTTGTAATAAGGTGGTATTCAGTCCTCCAGATTTTGAAGGTTGAAACGAAGCCATATGTATATAGAGCAATTTTTTAATCATAATTTATCTTTAGCTTTATTAGATTGAAACTTGTCTACGAACTTTCGAGTTTCTACTCAAAAATCCGTATCAGGAAACTATTTTTTTAAAACCTCGAATTGAATAGAAAGGAGGTATCCTTATTCCCAAGTTCTAGGATTAGACCAGCTTTTGGGTTGAGATGCAAGTTCATAAATTAATGTAAATACATCAAATGGTAATTTTTTCTGAAAATATTGTTTATTCATCTTCAAGTTTTGGATTGAGGTTGTCCCTATTATATAGTGGTCAATATTTTTTAAAGAGTAAACAAATCTTAATGCCATTTCAAGAGTTGAAATATTATTTTCTTGTGCAATAAAATCTAATTTTAATAAATATGATAATATTTCTTTACCTGAGGGTATACGTTTAATAATTTGTTCTCGATTAACTAAAATTCCTTGAAGCAATAAAGATCTCGCTACAAAACGAACAGGAAAACTATTCTTTTTTATAAAACGATTGTAAAAACTAACATCAAAAATATTCAGAGGTATTTGAATATAATCGAATATGCCACTTTCAATCGCATATTCACATTCCTCAAAATTATATACCGAAACACCGATTTTAGAAATCAATCCATCTTCTTTTAATTGTTTTATGCCATCATGAACATAAGGATCAGAAATAATACTTATTTCATTTTGATGAAGATAACAAATATCAAGTTTTTCTAGATGTAACTTTTCTAATGATGACTTAACACCCTTCAACATCATTTTATAAGTGTCAGTTCGATTAGGAATTAAGCTATCAATCTTCGAACTTATAAAAGGTTTATTTATCGTCTGACTTATATATTTTCCCAAAACACTTTCACTATCACCATATATGGGAGCCGTATCAAATTTATTAATACCCTGAGAACCAACCTGATTTAAAAAATTCAATCCATCAAATTTTTCAGCTTTATTTTCTGAAGAAAAGCCATAATCTGGTATTCCAAGTTTAACAGTTCCTAAGCATAATTTGTCATCTTCTTTCATTTTTAGGAATTTTTTATCCTTTTTTCAGCCTCAACCCAATCAGACATAAGGTCTATATCGACCATTTCCTCATGTTGGATAACTAATGGAAGAATTTTGTTTCCAGACACCGACCCATTTAATAACGTTTCTCTTCTAATAATGTCCAGGTCTCCAGTTTGAAAATAGACAGTTGGTAATTCTTGTCTTGGTTTATTATAAGGTTCATCGATTTCCGATTCATAACCAGTCATAAACCCATCTTTTAATTTCCACTGGCGAAAAGGATGCTCTGATGATTTTGCAATAGTACGAAGTGAGCTTGCATTGGGGTAATCTTTCATTAACTGAATACCTTTTTCTATAAGTTGAGATGGTCTTAACGGAGAAGTTGGACGCAATAAAACAATTAAATCAATTTGCTTGCCAAATATTTTTTCTAGGGATTTTAAAGCATGAAGCATAACCGGAAAATCCGGTGTAAGATCCTGTGCAAGATTATCTGGACGTAAAAATGGCACTAGTGCTCCACAACTTATTGCTATTTCTGCAATTTGGGATGAATCGGTAGATACTACTGTTTGATTTACTAATGAACAGGCTAATGAATATTTTATCGAATAATCGATTAAGGGTCTACCATTGAGTTCTTTGATGTTTTTTAGTGGAATACTTTTACTTCCTCCTCGAGCTGGAATAACGGTAACTATATTCATATTACTGTATGATTTATAAATGTAGAAAATAAATTATTTTTATTGACATCATAATCTTCTAATTTTTCATATTCAATCGCTGATGCATCATTAATTCTATTGATTAAAGTTTTATTCTTCGGCAACTTTACATATTTGTAAATAATTTTCATTTTTTTGTAATTTTACTAACGTTAATAACATGAAATTCGCGTTTCCCTCTATGCCCTGAATCAATCGAAACAAACTTGCCATCTTTACTCCATTTTGGATGTAAATCAATTCTATTTTCACCCTGATATTTAAAAGGTTGATGAAGCATGCCTAGAACATGTTTTTTTTTATTTAATAAATCATACAGGTATAAATGGGAAAATTTAGATTTATCTGGATAATCATCTGTAAGCATCCATCTGCCGTCTGGAGAAACTGAAGGGTGGCCATCTTTAAAAAAATCATTTTCACCAATAGTTTCTATAAATCCTTTTTTATCACTATAGCGATTATATCTATCACGTCCATCATTTAACCTGGAGAATGATACTATATTTTCGGAATCTGTCATCCAACAATTGTGAGATACTAGTTCAATTCCAGTCAGAAAGAATAAGTCTAACCCATCCCTACAATTCGCTGTCATTAAACGATGAAATCTGCCTTGCGGCCCAATCCATCTATGTAAAAACATAAATCGTTTTCCGTCGGGAGCAATATCAATATGATTTACTTTGTGCTTTGAGTTTGCCATTGTAGGGTCAGATTCAAATTTTTTTAAGTAATCTAATGATATTATCAGTTTACTTGTATTCTTCTCAATATCGATAAACCATATTCCATCATTTTCATCAGATGGTAGATTTATATTTTGCTTTCTAAAATATCCATAGGAAGGACGCATTAAGCTATTACGATCGAAATTCAAAGTTAATGCAAAACTTCCGTCATTGGCAACGGAAT
>CAYFFH010000258.1:0-4875 GCA_964342175.1 uncultured Enterobacteriaceae bacterium
AGTTGAACGGAAACATCACATGTTGAATCGAACGCAAGGGATTCAAATTACTTTAGACTCCAAAGTACTGCGTGATTGCAATAAGATAATCTGTACCGCAGCGACGCTGATTAACGATAGCGTTGACGAGGTATTAGAGTATTGTCTACACGCAGATATGGTGGTCATGATCGGGCCGAGTGCAAGCTTCTTCCCAGATCCTATGTTTTCCAGGGGAGTTTCCGTTGTTGGCGGGACGCGTGTTACGGATCGAGTCGGCTTAATCGGCGCCTTGAAGATGGGACAGGGTCTTGGTGATCACGTGTACCGTTATACCTTGTCTAATAGCGAATATGTCGGAACACTTCAACTGTGTTCATCGCTAAGTAAGTCTAAGTAGTGGTCGCGCGAATAAGATCCGGTTGCTAAACTGATGTGGGATTTGAATTAAGATAATGTATGGCATTTGAACGGCGACACACGCGGCTTATTGAGGAAATTACGGCCTCAAATTGGTTAGAAGATGGTATGACCATGGCCATCGGGGAGCCCGCACCGATGGCCATGGTCAGGCATATCGTGCGTCGAGGGTTAAGAAATCTTACTGTTATAGGTACAGGCCTTGCACTTGATTTACTTATTGCTTCTGGATGCGTTCGAAAGGTTATTAGCTACTATGCGGGTGGCGGGCTAGGCGTCCCCGTGGCGCCTGCATTTAGGCGGGCAGCGGAGGCAGGAGAAATTGAAACCTGGGAGTGTGAAGAAGGAATATTGACTAGTGGCCTCGAGGCGGCTGGTAAAGGCTTGCCTTATCTTCCTTGGCGCGGTGGGGTTGGAACATCATTGCCAGATATCAACCCTGATCTAAAACTAATTAGCGATCCTATCAACGGAGAAACGCTTATAGCTGTACCCGCGATTAAGCCTGATCTTACTTTGTTACATGCCGCAGAATCTGATGCCTACGGCAATGTCCGACATTGCGATGGCCCAGGCTGGATAGATCTATTCCTCCACCGTGCATCCGCACGTACGATCGTGCAGGTAGAGAAGATCATTTCAAATGAGGATATTCGTAGCAACCCCTGGACGACGACGATTGGGGGAGCCGACGCTGTCGTACGTATGCCATATGGCGCTCACCCGTTTTATAGCCGCGGTTATTATGTCCAGGATGTTCCTTTTGTACAGGATTATTTTTCAGCGGCTATGGTTAATGGGGCCGAGTTGCTGCATTTTCTAACTTATTACTGTCGCGAACCTGAAACCCATGGTGATTACCTAGAGCGGATCGGAATTAAGCGATTACTTGCCTTAAATGAGTACTAACACGCTATGACGATAGAGTGCTCACCCCAGGAGTTGATGGCTGTCTTCTTAGCACGCGATCTCGTTGATGGGGAACATTTGCAAGTCGGGGTCGGATTACCGGTACCTGAAGCGGCGGTTAGGCTCGCGCATATGATGCATGGGCCAAATATGGAATTAGTATTTTTAGGTGCGCGGATGAATGTGGCACATCTAGAGTACTTGCCCCTCCCAGCTTTTGGGTGGGATCGTCGGGTGGTTCGGTGGGCGGAATCATTTAGTGATCGCGGACATCGTTTTGACCAGGTTAAAGATTGGAGCCGCCGCGTGTTTTTTATCGGCGGGATTCAGGTTGATCCCTATGGTAATACTAATTTGATTGGGGTGGGCGATGACTATCGTCAATTAAAATTCCGTGGTCCAGGGTCCGTCGGCACACCAACTTTAACCACACACGTAGGACGCTATCACATCGTCTTGAATTCACATACCGCACGGACCTTCGTGCCACGTTGTGATTTTATTAGCACAATTGGATGGAATGACGGCGGCGCTGATGCGCGCAAGAAGTTAGGTCTCCCGGGTGGTGGTCCGAAATACTGTATCACGCCGCTGTGTGTAATGGATTTTAGCGAGGACGAAAAACGGATGCGGCTGCGATCCTTACATCCAGGAGTCACTTTGCAGGACGTTCAGTTTAACACTGGATTCGAACTGTTGATTCCTGATGAAGTACCGGTAACGGAGTTGCCGACGAAAGAGGAATTAACGGTATTGAGAACTCGAGTCGATTGTCACGGCTTGCTTCGGAGTGGTTTAAATAGACCTTCTGCAGAAGTGATTAGGGAATAGTTACATCGCCATAGACTCAAGATAACGTATTGCTGTGGATCACACTATCAGAAGACTTAACGTCCCCCGCGGGCAATCCGGGTGCTTGCATGACTTTAGTTACTAAAACCTAGGATAGAGCTGAATCAAATGTCAATTGTACCGGCGATCTCTTCTTCAGCGGTTATGATAATCCGTAATGCGGATAATTCGTCACAAGTGTTGTTAGTTAGGAGGAATAAAAGAATCGCATTTCACGGAGGTTCATGGGTGTTTCCTGGTGGTAAGGTTGATGCAGTGGATTATGGGGTTGATGATGTTGACGAACTCACAATTGCACGTCGTGCCGCGGTCCGTGAGGTCGCTGAAGAGACTTCTCTAACAGTCTATGAATCACGTCTAAAGTGTTTTAGCCACTGGACTACACCGGAAAACCAACCAAAGCGTTTTGCAACGTGGTTTTTCTTGACCCAGGTTGCCGCCGGCAGCACGGTAGAGGTAGACGGAAGCGAGATAGTTGAGTATCAATGGTTATCGATCGATGATGCGCTTCGAAAGCGTGCGAATAATGAAATTACCCTACCCCCGCCTACCTTTGTGTCGTTGTTGAAACTACAGCGATTCACTGAGAGTAATCACTCTCTTGATCATCTTGATAGTCAAGACGTAGAGCGATTTGTTCCGCGGGTGGTGGAACTTGAAAATGGTCGTTGCTCTTTGTACGAAGAAGATGCTGGTTATAAGACGCTCGATTTGACAGCAGAAGGTATGAAGCATCGATTATTTATGCTCGACTCGGGTTGGCAATACGTGCGGGATTTCTAAGCGCGAGTTCCGATAGTGCCGAACAATGGTCGCGAAAATTATTGACGGTGTTGTCCCGCAGCGTACGCAGCTTCCCAACCGGAATGATATTTTACGTGGTCTATCTTATCTAAAGGATCAGCATCGGCGAGTACCGCTTCTAGATTGGATAAGTCGTCATAGCCCCAAAAGACTTCGTTATTAACAACCATACTTGGCACTCCAAAGCAGCCGCTAGCAATTGCCTCGTTTGTATTGGTTCTGACTTGAGCCTTAACAGCATCCTTTGTGGTGCCGGCGATCAATGCGACTGCATCGAAGTCGTCAAGACATTTCCCTACCGCGTCTCGATTATTGGGATCGATTCCTTCGACCCAGACAGCAGAAAAGATCCGCTCAGTGATCTGAAGACGCTGGTGTTCGGGCATTTCTTGAGCTGTGAGCCGAAGCAGAAATAAAGGATTGAATGGATGAAGTTTTGGTGGGTTTAGAGGAATTCCAAGGAGAGTTGCCTTCCGTAAATTATTACGATTCATCCATAGGATCTTTGGTTTAATCTCAGCCGGACCGAGTTGTCCAAACTCTTGTAAAAACCCAGCAAACAAGACGGGCACTGGTCGAACGGAGTACCCGTATTTGGTTGCTATTGCTGGTAAAAGGTGCCAGGCGAGGTAGGCATTATGAGAAATATAGTCGAAGTAGAAATCGATCTGTCGCTTATTGGCACCGGACACGTTACTTCCTTTCTAAAAATCAGACTATGCTCTACCAATCGATTCCCGATCTCGATTCGCTAATTATGATTTACTGGATTTTCAATAGAGGTTTCATGTATGTCTTTTCGCAATGTAGTGCCGCAATTCAATTTTAGCCGTTATAAGTATCTGTACGATCTGAACCTGACTAAAAGTTATAATTAAGCTATCACCTCTACGTCAAAATCTGTAGCATTCTCCCGGCTGGTCTGTAGCATAAATTCGTCCATCGAGTGCGGCCACTGTGTAACGAGGCGGCCGGATGGAGCTCGGTAGTAGAATTCGTTGCCACACTCAGCCTGCCAGACGTCAACTTTGGCAATATCGTTTTGTAACTTTTCGTTGAAACTGGCCATTACATCACTGCGAATATCCATCCACGCGAGGTTTTCGTCACTCATACGTTTTATTTGACGCATGATGTAGGCAACCTGCTGCTCGAGCATATACAGTATGCATCCTTGATTGGTGTTTGGCCCGTACAACATGAAAAGATTAGGGAATCCTGTAGTGTTCATACCGAGATAAGCTTGCGCGCCATCTTTCCACGCATCTTTAATGTGCAACCCGCCACGCCCCGTTACATCCAACGCAGTTAAATACGAGGTGGTGTAAAAGCCCGTCGAATAGATGATCGTATCGACTTCCCTCTCAACCCCGTCGGTCGTAACAATCCCGCTTTCTGAAATCCGTTCGATATCGTCGGTTATAAGGTTCACGTTGTCGCGATTAAACATTGGGTAATACAGGTCGGAAAATAGTGGCCGCTTGCATCCAAAGGGATGGTTTGGAGTAAGCTTTCGGCGCGCCTCAGGATCATTTACGCCGTTAATACGTTCGAGACCTGACGCCTCGATATCGGCGAGTACTTCTTTGTCTCCGAACGTGGCCAGTGTATTCCAGACCTTATAGATTTCCTCCCGGCTCCGTTCGACAGCTTCTGGGTGTCGGCGAAAATATTCGAGCTGATCTTCTGTGTATGGTGTATTTTCTTTTGGTACTACCCAATTGGCGGTTCTTTGGTACAGTTGAAGCTCATTGACGATCGGCGCAATCTGTGGCGCAAATTGAACGGCACTCGCAGCGACTCCAATTACACCAACTCGCTCGCCGGTTAGATCGTGGGATTTATTCCAACGCGCGGAATGCCAATAGTTCCCTTTGAAATCATTTATACCGGGTATTGTTGGCCACACGG
>CAYFFH010000259.1:0-4859 GCA_964342175.1 uncultured Enterobacteriaceae bacterium
GCGTCGATACTATTCTCTTCTGGGCCTAGCTTCCAAGTCTCGCTCCCGGGTTCCCCAGGCGCCGGTATCGTATGAGTGCGCCAGTCACGCTCTCCCGCTACAAGATCCGTCGCATTTAACCATCCACGAATACCATAATCGGCACCAGACACTCCGGTAATGACTTTATCTTTCACAACCAAAGGCGCAACGGTAAGTGTTTCTGAAATTCCCGGATCAGCGATCGGGATTTCTTTTTCAATCTCGCCAGTGTGCTTATTAGTTACGATTAATCGTCCGTCAAGGGCGTGTGAAATAACCTTGTCACGCCATAGGGCAACACCGCGATTATCGACACCGCAGCACGTCACTGCCGCTGCCCATTCGCGATCTGTGTCTGGATCCATCTTCCACACGAGCTTACCGTTTTGACGGACGTCGAGCTTATAGACGCCACCCCATCCATCGGTGATGTATAAGTAGCCGTCTTCCGCAAGTGGTGTTCCCTCAAGTCCCGCGTGTTCCCACACTCCAGCACCGTCTATGCCACCGACGATATGTGTAAACGCGACCTTAAGATCCTTAACGTTCTTTTTATTTATCTCGTCTAGGCGCGAAAATCGCTGCCCGTCGAGCGATCCATGATGAGTAATCCAGTTGTGCGGATGCTCTTTGGCGTTGACAATCTTATCCCACGTTGTAACTGTTTCTGTCGCATCCCCCACGCCGGCCATCAGGCCTAACACAGCAATAATGACTGATTTTTTCGAAAAGCTCTGTCTCATTATCTGCACTCCCACGATAAATCGTTCAACAAAAAGAGAATAAAAGTACTGACTGACAAAGTCCATGGATCCGGTTATTCCTGATCGAGGGAATCCGAGGAAACTCGCAATCTCAGCTTTGTTCGTTTTATACTCGAGTCGAATAACGAGACCACCCCATGAGTGCACCGCCGAAAACAGACCTTCCAGGCGCGGATCTAGGCTTTGGTCTAGTGCCCATCGAGCCCTGCGTGTCACCCGATTATTTCGTATCCGAGCGTGAGCATCTCTTTCGCAGAGTTTGGATGAATCTTGGCCACGAGTCCGAAGTTCCTGAACCTGGCGACTATGTAGTCAAACCAATACCAACGCTAGGAGTTGAAGTCCTGCTCGTACGTCGTAGCGATAATAGCCTTGGGGCGTACTACAACGTTTGCATGCATCGTGGGAATAAAGTCGTACGAGATGCGGCGCGTGGAAATTGCACAGGCTTTAGCTGTGGATTTCATGGTTGGCGCTATGATCTTTGTGGACGTCTTGTCGACGTACCCGATGAAGAACAATTTATTGAATTCGACAAGAAAAACTTTGGCTTGCGACGACTAGCCGTGGATACGTGGGAAAACTTTATCTTTGTATTCCCAACACCAGATCCATCAATGCCATTAAGATCATGGCTAGCCGAAATTGATGCAGATATTGCAGGTGGGCCGTTAACTAAGTTGATTCCCACAGGTCGATTTCGGGCGAAGGTCGAGGTCAATTGGAAAGTATTTTCCGACGCTTTCTGTGAAGGCTATCACGTCGGTTACATTCATAAGCGGAGTCTCGCAGGATCGTTCATCAGCGAAAGTAACCCACACTGCCACATATCAGGAGTCCGTCTTTATCGTCATCACAGCATAGTGTCGATCCTTGGGGGCAACCCAAAACACACGCCATCCGCAACCGAACTGCTTATCGGAAAATTTGGAGGTGGAAGCTACGGTTCCGGAACAGCAAAATTCGACCACCTACCTAACGGGTTAAATCCCGAACGCGATCCGAATTGGAATTTTGATATCGTTAATGTGTTCCCTAACTTTGCTATCCATGTCGGTTCAGATTTCGCTTACAGTTACAATTTTTGGCCGGTAGCTGCAGATAGAACTATGTGGGACGTTACTATTTATCAAACCCCACCAAAAAATCAGAGCGAAGCGGTAGCCTTGAATTATATGCGTGTACTTCTGCGCGACTCCCTACGCGAAGACGTAAACACAACCGAAGCCTCTCAACAGAACCTTAACGCTGGAATCATGCAGGGCATCCCGCTGAGTCAGCAAGAAGTAGTTTTACGCCACCGCTACAAAGTCGTTGAACGTTGGTTGGCAGAGGCGAAATAATTATGGGAACCATGAGCTTGCCCAGCGAATTCTCTGACCTCTCAGATTTAACCACTGACTGGGCCCTGGACGGGATGGCCGCTCTAAATCAAGCTCGCTTGCAGCACTCGATCAAAGAAATCGATATATTCTATCAACGTATGCTCGAACGTATGGACGCAATCATGACTTACCTAAAAGATTTACCAACCAGCATTATGTTATCGCCAGCCGATCGCAATCTTTATAACCTTGCCTGCGCTTATATGGAAGTTGCTCCCGCGGTTGAGCTTTTCCGCGATCCAGATGTGCCGGATGGATTTCCAGCTGAGCGGTTTATGATCTTAAAATAGGTGTAGACTCCACTACACTGGCAGAAAACACATATGAATGACCTACAGAAAATACAAGCACACTGGCTGATCCAATTAGGTGTTCTGCTGTTCCTACTGGGACTTTTCGTTGGATTAGCTGTGCCAGCTTTAACAAACCCACGGATGGGGCTAGCCAGCCATCTCGAAGGTATCATTAACGGCATCCTTTTGATCGGGCTTGGCGCGATTTGGCATCGCCTAGTATTGTCGACACTCTGGCTAAAGGGTCTATTTGCTCTTCTTATCTATGGTACTTTTGCCAATTGGTTAGCAACCTTGTTAGCTGCAATCTGGGGCGCCGGTCGCTCTATGCCGATAGCAGGGCAGGGGCAGACTAGCGATCCGACAAAAGAACTGATCGTAGATAGCTTATTATTCTCCTTATCACTGGCAATGATAATCAGCTGCGTGCTGCTTTTACTCGGACTTCGAATCAAACCTAATAAAAATAATCACTGATTTGTCTATAGGATCTAATTTCTCGTACCACATGCTCCCGAGGCTATGTACTACCCTGACATTGACGCTGCTGCCCCCAGCCATCCCAATGTGTGCACTCTCGTCCAGGCACACGCTTAGCTCGCTTAAACTCTAATCCTACCGTGTACGCTACAGGAAGGAACGCAGCTTGAGTTAACGTTCCCGGAAGATCCAAAATATCTGCTACTTCTTGCTCGAATGGTACATGTATAGTGGTCAATACGGTACCAAGGCCACGCGCACGCAGGGCTAAAATAAAAGACCATGTGGCGGGAAGAATCGAGGCATATAAGGAGGCTTGCGGCGCAGGCCCGGCATGTTCCATGCGGCCCTCAATACAGGGGATAACGAACATCGGCACCTCCGCGATGTGATCAAACAAATATACAGATGACTCAAACAAACGATCTAACTGAGACGCGCGAACGTCGTCCCGAGTTTGCTGCAATACACCGCCCAAATACTCATCGGGAACGGCTTCGCCCATATTGTAGGTTTCAACCGCGCGTCGATACATGTTAGCTAGTGCCGCACGTTTAGCTGGATCGGTTACCACAATAAAGTGCCACGTCTGACCTAACAAACCAGTCGGGGCCTGCACTGCGATCTCAATGCATTGTTCAATCACCTCAGGTTCTACTGGGCGAGTGAGATCAAGACGCTTACGAACAGCACGTGTCGTGGTGAGCACATAGTCAACACTAGCAAGGTTCATATCTGCGAAGTTCATAAGGACCTCCTGGAGTTAGTTCTTGGCATTAGGATAAAACAATTGCTTACCTTCTATCTTGAAGGATGCGATTGCGTCCTGTCCCGCAGAGCTCAGTAACCAATCGATAAATGCTTGGCCAAGAACAGTCTTCACGTGCGGATGATAGTCAGAATTTACCAAAATCACACCATACTGATTAAATAACTCGGGATCGCCTTCTAGCAGGATCTCGAAGCTTTGTTGATTTTTAAAACTTATCCACGTCGCCCGATCGGTTATCGTATATGCATTTTTACCAACCGCTATGTTGAGAGTGGCGCCCATACTGCTCCCAGTTTCCAAGTACCACCTTCCATTTCCCTCGTCCAACTTAACATCGGTTGAGTTCCACAGTTTAAGTTCCTTTTTATGCGTACCGCTGCTATCACCTCGTGAGACAAATAACGTGCCGCTATGTGCAATGGCTACCAGCGCTTCCGTTGCTCGCTTGAGGCCGTAGACCCCAGCAGGATCAGATTTTGGACCGACAATGACAAAGTCGTTGTACATCAAATCAAAACGTTCTCGCCCGATGCCTTCGGCGACAAATTTTTCCTCATCAACTCTGGAGTGAACTAGGAGTACGTCAGCATCACCGTTGCGCGCATTTTTTAGGGCTTGACCTGTTCCCACCGCGACGACGCGCACCTGGACATCGCTAACTTTCGAAAAAATCGGCAAAAGATAATCATACAAGCCAGAGTTCCGCGTCGACGTCGTTGACTGCAACACGATGAATCGCGGGTCTGCGTACGCTGTCACGCCGACCGCAAGAAGACACAAACCTACGTATATGTTTCTAAAATTTTTCTGCGACAAGTTTTTTATTCCTCTACTCAAATAATACTCCGTGGATAAATGCGCGCGCGGGATCCGATCGAGGGGAGTTTAGAAACTCATCGACAGGCGTGTGTTCTGTAACCTTCCCTCCATGCACAAATATCACGTCTTGGGCAAGTCGCTCCACTTGTCCAATACTCTGACTAACCAGAATCAATTTTCGCCCAGCATGCATAGCACGTTGGAGGATCTTTTCAATCGCCACAATTGCAGCCGGATCAAGACTAGCCGTCGGCTCATCCAAAAACACTATCTCGGGCGCAACTGCCAACGCACGACACACCGCGATCCGCTGCCGTTCCCCCGC
>CAYFFH010000260.1:0-4818 GCA_964342175.1 uncultured Enterobacteriaceae bacterium
GTAAGCGCACCGGCGCCCTCGTCTCGTTGGTTGAAAGGCGCTCGCGCTATACCCTTGCTGGATAAAGTAGCCTCCAAATAGGCTGAGGCAGTTGCCGAGACCACCATATAGGCTCTTGGGGAGATGAGTTTTCTTGGCGGAAAAACCATCTCAAATGTAACGCAAGAGCCTATACTTTTTCAAGACCATGGTTCAAGTCAGCCTTTTCATACAATAAAGCTTCAACTTGCGATGGACCAACCAACGACCCATCGCAAGTATTGAAAAACAAGTTTTTAGATAGTCCAAAACGACCTTATGAAATGCCTTCTACCAGTTACGCAAGTTAATACTCGAAAAATTATATGCAGCCTCAAAAATTGATTTAGCTTTCTCGAGATTATCCTTTACAGCATCATTTCCGGCCGTTCCTGGAGCATCGTAAACAGGTGCCTCCCCTAACAATTCTTGTAATTCTTCCAACTGACTATTACTTATTATCTTAAAGGGATTAAATTGCAAAGCCACTGCGTAGGCCTTCATCTCAGCCCAATGTTTATTTAGATTGACTCTATTTTCGCTGGCAGTACCAATTTCTGACATGTCGGCTAAAGTATCATTAATATAATGGACTACTGTTGCGGCTATTACTTTTTCCATGCCATTAACAACCTTTAGACGTTCTGCCGCAATGTCTCCCTGCGAGGCCTGATTGGATATTGCGGTTCGCCCTGTAAGGAATGCTTGGAATATATCGTTCGTAAAATCAACACCAGACCCTCCTTTATCTCTTTTTCCAGCATTGCGGGACAAACCAAAATTGTACTCCGATTTAAAATCGATCTTCCCATCACCATTCGAATCATATGTATAATCGTTAGTTTTCCCAGCCAACTGTTCATCGGTATAACGACCATAATCACGTGCGGCACCGAAATAACCAAATGCTTCGTCCCAGGCATGTTCCATCAAAGTATAATTTTTTCCTGATTTGGCTTCTCCATTTTCACGGTTTAACAAATCGTCCATATAAACACCAGTTGCCTGATAATAGGGCACCGCACCTATTAGTACCTTATTGACCATTTGTGATAAATCTACCCCTTTGTTGTCAGTATAGACAGCGGGCGTACCCAATTTCCCCCCATCCTGAGAATTTTCGGCAATGACCTCTAACCATCCTCTCACCAACTCATCGGCCGTCTTTCCATAGCCAATCACAATCTCCTTAGATATCTTACCGTCAAGATTCTTCCCTGTCGAAATGGATGAATATTTGCCCTCTAAAAATGTTTTGGACCCGGTAGAAGTTAAGGTTAGAAGGTTAAGAGCATCATCATATGCATATAAATTTAGAAGCTCTTGCACACTAATAGACTGGGCTCCATCTTTGCCAAGATTTCCGATTAGAATCTTTAAATCTTGAACTAAAAGGTTTCTTACAACCTGGCCCGAATAAGACACGCTACTTTGTCCTTCTTCGAACCGACTGTCAAAAGCATATTGTTCGGGAACAGAAAATTCCGCATCCCCACCACTGACTGGATTACTCTTTTCATCATCGCCACAAGCAGACACCGAAACTATGCATAAAATAATTAAAAGGATATTTTTTTTTGCCACCACTGCTACTTTCCTTTCGTTAAGATGATCAGATTGATCAAAAAACTCCATTTATATGTTACAGACTCCGCCTTATCCCAAAATTAACCTGCCGACGAGAACCGATAAGAATTCCTGAGCTTAGGTTAGCTTCTGGCTGACCTGGATTTGAATGCAACCTAGACCCAATATAGACCTTATCAAGCAAATTCTTTGCCGAAATAAAGGCCATCCAATTCTTTGAAATACTGTAATCGGCACTCACATTTATAATTGAGTGACTGGGTACTGGGCCAGTGTCTCCCCGGTTATTAGTTTTTTCAATATTTTCAAAGTCCGTAAACACTTCATCGATAAAACGGACACCAGCAATCAAATTTAAGCCGAAACTTGTCTTTTTGGAGAGCCCAAAATTTACGCTGTGAGGAGGAGCGTAAGGGAGCTGTTTGCCCATGAGATCTACTACATTGCCAGCCATTGTAGCTGACTTAACTGAACCTTTTTTTATCTCTGTCTGGAGGTAAGTGTAAGCTATATTGAAATCTGGTAGGATTGAGGAAAACTGAGAAGTACGCATTAACAGCCCAACTTCAAGTCCATAGGTATCAACCTGTCCAAGGTTCTTGAAAGCCGTCCCCCGACCTGCTGCAACAAGATCTTGAATCTTGACTAGGAAAGCGGAGCCCTCGAAGTTGAGCATTGATCCCAATGAGCGCAAACCAACCTCCATATTCCAGCTTTTTTCAGCACGGAGATCCAAACCATCACCATTAGAGGTACTATCCTGTCCAAAATTAGTAATCTTCAATGTCCCACTTGATGGTGGAGTAAAACCCCGATGAATGCCCGCAAACGCATAGATACGATCAAACCGGTAGTTCACACCAAAACCAGGCAAGAATGCAGTAGACACCTTATCAGCTAATACTGAACCCCTGAGACGGTCAACGCGTTGTTGCTTGAAGATTTCTACTCGAAAACCAGGATCAAATGACATTTTTCCTATCTGAAAATTTTCCATAAAATACAACGATAGTGCAGCTGTTTCGTAATGATGGCTCTGACCCAATATTGTAACTTTTCCATTGGATTCATCTGGATCTCTTCTAAAGTAAATACCATCGCGTGCTTGCGGCGAAGACCCAACCTTCTTATCATCGAGAAATCGCTCCCAGTGAATACGGGCGCCGAATTCCGCCCTAACCGATCCGGCTATATTCCTATGTTGCAGATCATAATCCTGGGCTATGCCTCCTACAAAGAAGGTCCGAAGAATACCAAAATTTGTAACCCCTCCCCCTGTCCGCACCAAATCACCGCTCTGAAAATAAGGGACCGGTTCTAAGTCACCCCCTTTGTTAAACGCCGGGGCACGTACGAAAATATCGTCCTCCCGCCACCACCGCCGATCAAATACATTTAGGTAAAGAGTAGTATTACTGATTAGATTCTCTCGGACTACACTGGTATACATGAGGTCAAGAGAGGTCCGGATAATCTTAAACCTGTCGTGCTCTTTAGGATTAAAATTGGGGGTGTTACGAAACGAATATTCGGTTAAACCAGTGTATGTAGCTTTAGAGTCCTCATAATTGGCGTTAAGCTTAATATTGATTAATTTTTTCGGACTTAATCTGTATTGAGTTTTCCACGTGGTGTTGACCTGTCGAAAACCATTATTTTGTCTGAAACCATCGCCCTGTTTGTAAAGAAACTGAGCATCGTTAGAAAACTTTGCTGTACCTAAGCCTTGCCATTCCAAAAAGCTACTTAAATAACCATTATTGCCGCCGGTTATATGAGTTACAAAACCCTTAGAACCGTCTGGTGTACGGGTTTTGTAGTTGATGATGCCGCCCATTGTCTGAGGACCAAAGCGAATTGCAGAACTTCCCTTAATTACTTCTACAGATTCAATTCGTTCACTAGGGGGATTGTAATAAGCATTTGGATAGATATAAATTGCAGGTTGGATTGGCACGGCATCTTCCATGATTAATACGCGCGAACTCCGACGAGGATTTAAACCACGGATGCCAATACTTAATCGTGAATTGCCAAAACCATCATCAGCATACGCATTTATGCCGGGTACCAATTCAAGAATTTCCTGCGTTCCAATAGGCTGGATTAAATCTACTGTCTGGGCATCAATCTTGGTACCCGTCCCTGAGCGTTTTTGAGAAATGGTTTGCGGCGAAGATAAGACCTCGACAGGTTCTAATTCAATGGGTTTCCTGTTCAACTTTACATTCAAGGTCTGTATTTTTCCAATTCCCACAAAAAACTCTGACTGGTGCGTTTGGTAACCAATATGGCTAACGGATATCTTCACTTGGCCAGCTACCAGTTCTTTGAAGAGAGCCGTACCGTACTCACTTGTCGCCGCAATTTTCAGATCGCTTTCCTCAAGCGAAAGTTCAATGATAGCACCATCGAGCTTTTCACCAGTTAACTTATCTGTAACTTCAACCTTCAAATTTGAATTTAAGACCTGCTGAGAAGAAGCCATGGAAACAAATAGAAAAAACGAGATCCAGCAGTAAGAAACTGTGAAAATTGGTCGCAAGCATTTTTTATGACGTCGAAGCATTTTTATCTCAGAATAGTTCGGGATTAGATTGGGTTTCAATAGGTTCGGAATGCTCTTGATTGTCACCCCCAGGAAACGCGCTGAAACCGTAGCTACCTTTTTCTTCGGTCTCTTCAGATTGTGGAGATAGAATAGGGTCACTTTCGCATCCAAAGAAAATAAGTGCGAAGAATAAAGCCCCACAGAAAACAATGCTAAAAAGCATCAAATAGCTTTTCATGTTTTTTAGGAACCTCGACAACAATGAAAATACCAGCATTAATAAAATCCCTAAATAAATGACTTGAGGAGGACATCCAATGAACGAAGTTTAGATACACTAAAAAACATAGAAAAGATTTTTTAAAGGTTAGGAATACAGATATTTTCCTAAGTATACTTACATCGACCAATATATACAAAAGACTGTCTTATGGCACTATTGTTTAGTATGCCAAACAATAGTGCCATAAGACAATTATGTCAATAGTTATTTTAAATCTTTCGCAAAGATAATTATCCTAAAGAATATTCAAAGGCAAAATAATTGGCCGAATAGCGTAGTCTGGTTCACTTTGAGTGAGAGTTTCTGTTTGCTAATAAAACCTTCTATCCTGAGACTTAATGAAAATTTTACCATTCAGAGGCTTTTGCACGAATGACTT
>CAYFFH010000261.1:0-4810 GCA_964342175.1 uncultured Enterobacteriaceae bacterium
GTTATGTTAGCCATGGTTCTGCGAGTTGCTAAGGAATCACGCGTCGCATCGATGCGGGGACGTCCGGCCTATGACTAACCTAGGACGACCGATTCTCATTGTTGCGGGAGGTACCGGCGGCCATATCTACCCTGCATTGGCCGTGGCGAATCGTTTAAAAAATCATGATGTGAGTACCGTATGGCTGGGCTCTCGAAGCGGTCTCGAAACACGGATCGTGCCGGAAGAGGGGATTCGGATATACAGAATTGCGGTTTCTGGTTTGCGCGGGAGTCGATTTTGGCGCTGGTTAATCGCTCCTGCCGCTTTGGGGTTTGCGCTGATTCAGGCCGTGATAGCAGTAATGAGGATACAGCCGGTGTTGGTTTTGGGAATGGGGGGATTTGCCAGCGGGCCGGGCGCTGTTGCAGCTTGGATATGCCGAAAACCCTTGGTGATACATGAGCAAAATGCCGTGCCAGGACTGACGAACTCTATCCTCAGTCGAATCGCGACAAAAGTTCTGGAGGGATTTCCAGGCGCATTCCCGATTGAAAGGCAAGCGATTACCGTTGGTAACCCCATACGCGAATCAATCGTGTCGATCGCACCGCCTGAGCAGCGTACACATGAATTTGATGGCTTCAGAATTCTTGTATTAGGGGGCAGTCAGGGTGCCCAAACGCTGAACCTTCGCGTACCTAAAGCACTCGATCTCGTGTGCGGGGCAAATTTGGAAATTTGGCACCAGACCGGGGCGGGAAACGATGTCACGACGCGACAGGCATATGAGCCCGCGGCTGCCTTGATTCTGGTGTCGGAGTTTATTGACAATATGGCCGCGGCTTATCTTTGGGCAGATATTGTAATTTGTCGCGCCGGCGCGATGACCGTCGGTGAGTTAGCTGCAGTAGGTTTGGCCTCGATACTCGTCCCATTCCCACTTGCGGTTGATGACCATCAAACTGCTAACGCACGCTACTTGGTTGATTCTAATGCTGCGATGATGGTTGCTGAGGGACCAGAATTTGAGCGACGCTTGGCAACAGCCTTGCAACTGTTTATCGATGGCCAGCTAGATCCTCTGAATTTTGCCAAGCGGGCTCGTGCACTAGCGACGCCTACTGCTGCGACTAATGTTGTAGATCAGTGTATGGAGTTACTGGATGCATGAGTCCGATAACTTACCGATGCGAGACGTGCGACATATACACTTCGTTGGTATTGGCGGTGCCGGAATGAGCGGTATCGCGGAGGTCTTCAATAATTTGGGCTACCCCGTTTCTGGATCTGATCTTAATGAAAACCGTATGACGGCGCATTTGGCTTCTGTCGGAGTTTTGATTTTTAAAAACCACGAACGCAAGAACGTCATTGGTGCCGATGTCGTCGTATACTCGAGTGCGATTCCAGAAAATAACGTAGAGCTTCTGGAAGCTCAGGAACGGCGGATTCCAACCGTTCCAAGAGCTGAAATGCTAGCTGAGCTAATGCGGTTTAAACAGGGGATAGCGGTTGCCGGGACGCACGGTAAGACCACGACTACAAGTCTGGTCGCTAGCATCTTAGCGGAAGGAGAAATGGATCCGACGTTTGTAATCGGTGGTCTTGTGCATGCTGTGAATTCTCATGCGCGCCTCGGTAGTGGCGATTTTCTAGTTGCTGAAGCAGACGAGAGCGATGCTTCGTTTTTGTTGCTGAATCCATTAATAGCGGTCCTCACAAATATTGATGCGGACCATATGGGAACTTACGATGGAGACTTTGGAAAGCTACGGGCAACATTCGTTGAATTTTTCAAGCGGATACCTTTTTATGGGGTCGCCATAGTCTGTATCGACGATCCTGTCGTACATTCAATGCTATCTGAGTTACGTACAAGGGTCGTGACGTACGGTACACACGATCAGGCTGATGTTCGGGGTCTCGAATTCCATCAAAATGGCCGAACATCGAGCTTCAAGGTGACAAGACGTAATTCGTCGGAAGTACTGTCAGTGAGATTAAACATGCCTGGCGAGCACAATATGCTTAACTCGCTTGCTGCAATTGCAGTTGCTTTTGAGTTGCAAATTCCGCATGAAACGATCTCCAATGCGTTGTCTTCATTTCAAGGGATCGGTCGGCGGTGCCAATGGATGGGCGAAACTCAGATTGGCGGAGCCGTAATCGCTGTGATCGACGATTACGCGCATCATCCAAGTGAACTCCGCGTGACAATTAAGGCGGTACGGGCAGGCTGGCCTGACAGAAGGTTGTTGGTGGCGTTTCAGCCGCATCGCTATTCGAGAACTCGGGATTTGTTCGAAGATTTTGTGGAGGTTTTAAATACCGTTGATGCTTTAGTTGTCCTCGAAGTTTACCCTGCTGGTGAGGATCCAATTCCGGGTGCTGATGGAAGAACACTTTGTGGTGCGATTAGACAGCGTGGCCAGGTCGATCCGGTATTCGTCTCGGACATTGGAATGTTGGACGATGTCTTAAAAAATATTGCTCGGACAGGGGATGTTTTACTCCTATCAGGTGCTGGAAGTATTGGTCGGGTCGCCGATGGGATGACATTCGGGGTCCCATCCGTTATGAACGACCAATTAAATTAAAAAAAAGAGGAATTAGTGTCTTCAGAATTTGACATGCTAAAAGTTCGCGGAAAAATTTCTCTTGAGGAGCCGATGTCGAGGCATTGCTCATGGCGTACTGGGGGATCGGCAGAACGGTTTTTCGAACCCGCGGATATTGATGACCTAAGCGCGTATTTTAAGCAAACGAGTGAAACAGAATTGATAACCTGGCTAGGTCTTGGCAGTAACGTCTTGGTACGTGATGGCGGTGTGGCAGGTACGGTGATTTCGACTGCGAAAACATGTAATAACTTCGGCTGGCTTGATGCGACGCACCTGAATGTGGAATGTGGGACGTCATGCGCAAAAGTTGCAAAGGAAGCAGCAAGGATGGAGCTTGGTGGGGGTGGGTTCCTTGCCGGAATCCCCGGTACTATCGGCGGGGCATTAGCTATGAATGCGGGAGCGTTTGGCCGGGAAATTTGGATGCTAGTAGATAGTGTCGAGCTGATTCGACGAGACGGCGAGGTGAGTCGCTACGATCAATCGCATTTTTCACATTCTTATCGACACGTTGAGGTACCAACTGACCATTGGTTCGTCACGGCAGTCTTGCATTTCGAGGCGAGGGGTGCTGGCGACGGATCAAATGAGATCCGAGAATTTCTGGCTCAGCGAAACGCGTCTCAGCCTACGGGGCGGGCGAGTTGTGGTTCGGTGTTCAAAAACCCGCCGGGTGACTTTGCTGGTCGACTAATTGATGAAGCCGGTCTCAAGGGTATGCGAGCCGGTGGTTGCTATGTTTCTAACAAACATGCCAATTTTATTATCAACGATAACGACGCAAGTGCGGAAGACATCGAAGTTTTAATTGCGGAAGTGCAAGCCTCTGTGGAGAGAAAATTTGGTGTGAACTTGGAACCCGAAGTTCGAATAATTGGACGCCCATTGCAGCAAGAAAACGCGACTGGTTGACAGATGGTTAAAGTACAACAACTGACAAAAAAAGAGATTGTCTCTGCTGCCGGTCGGGTTGTAGTGCTCATGGGAGGACGGTCCGCGGAGCGGGAAGTATCCATAAAAAGTGGCCGTGCGGTTACCGAGGCGCTCCTGAGATCCGGAATTGACGCTACGGAGTTGCTGTGGGACGGTGACCTCTTGTCTCAGGTTGCAGAGTGTAGCCCCGATCGAGTGTTTATCGCTTTGCATGGACGAGGCGGTGAGGATGGCAGCGTACAAGGTGCTTTTGACGTAATGAATCTACCCTATACGGGTAGCGGAGTTATGGGGTCTTCTTTGTGTATGGACAAAGTTCGCTCTAAGCAGGTTTGGGAGGCTGTCGGCGTCCCAACGCCACCATTTTCAGTGTACGTGCGTGGCGGCAAAATGGAAAAACTTCCGAAAGATTTGCATTTCCCAGTGATGGTGAAGCCCTCACGAGAGGGTTCCAGCTTTGGGGCCTCTAGAGTGGGAGTAGAATCGGATCTTATAGCTGCAATTGAAAACTCGGCCCGTTACGATGACGTCATTCTTATAGAGAAATGGGTAAATGCAGCAGAGTATACGCTTGGGATCGTTGCTGGTGATCCGTTACCAATTATCAAACTTGAAACACCCCGTGAGTTTTACGATTACGAAGCCAAGTACGTAGCGGATACAACGCAGTATATATGCCCCAGTGGTCTATCTGACTCTCAGATAGACAGATGTACAGATTTAGGTTTGTTCGCATTTGAATCGTTAGGTGCCAGTGGTTGGGGTAGAGTGGATTTTATGTTCGACGAACAAGGGGATCCGTGGTTTATCGAATTGAATACGGTGCCTGGCATGACCGATCATTCACTAGTGCCGATGGCGGCGAAAGCGATTGGCATTAGCTTTGATGAGCTAGTCATAAAAATTCTTGGCACAAGCTTCCGCGAGGAACCATAGTGCGTAAATCTGCGGTAATGTTAAAGAAGCATCGAATTCGAGAGTTCGAAGTATCGCGACGTCGACATCCTTTGTTACTGATTATTGGCGTATTGGCGTTTCTGATGTTTCTATACACTGGATTCTTGGCCCAGCAACTATTCGATCCGTTGGCATTCCCAATCCGGAAAATAGCTGTCGACGGTGAGTTTCATCATTTAACCGCAGAGCATATGCGAACAGTGGTATCGAATGCCGTACATGGTGGATTCTTCGATGTTGACGTAACTTCCGTGCGTGCACATATATTAGATGAACCATGGGTCTCTGACGCAACGGTTCGTCGAGAATGGCCGGAC
>CAYFFH010000262.1:0-4808 GCA_964342175.1 uncultured Enterobacteriaceae bacterium
AACGGTGGATCGATTGCCATTGGCCATCCGTTTGGCATGACGGGGTCGCGGGTTACCGGTGTCGTCATTCGTGAATTGCGTCGGCGGAATAAGAAACTCGGTCTGGTTTCTATGTGTATTGGCAAAGGCATGGGCGCTGCTGGTTTGTTCGAAGCCTGTTAGATGGGGTATAAAGACCCCCTGCTTATTGGATCGCCGAAATCGATACCTGGAATAAGTTTCGCCGACGGGTATTTTCGATAAGTCGCACACCTGCAGGAGTGAAAGTCGATGCCACTACAACTCTATACGCACCCAATGTCGCCTTGCTCTCAGAAGGTCCGTATCGTATTAGCCGAGAAGTCGCTGACATGGGACAAGGTCGATATTGACCTGCCAAGCAAAGAAAATCTGTCGTCCGAGTATTTGAAGCTCAACCCCGCTGGGGTGGTGCCAACCCTGGTGGAAGATGACAAAACGGTTATTGAATCGTCAGTCATCTGCGAATATCTCGAAGACCGATATCCGGACCCGCGACTTCGCCCAATCGACCCGCATCAGACTTCTGTGATGCGAAATTGGATGAGACACATCGACAATAAGTTGCATCCATCCTGTGGCGCTTTGCAATGGCCATTAGTCATGGCGGACAAATTGAAGCTCCTGCCGATTGAGGAACAAGATCGCATCATGGCCACGGTGCCAGAGAGACCTCGGCGTGAACGTCAAACACGGCTGTTGAAAATGGGTTATGGCGCGCCAGATGTCGTCGATGCAGTCGGGGTTTATGAAAAAACTATTAGCGATTTAGATGTATTGCTCAGCGAGCAAAAATGGATCGCGGGCAATAATTTTTCGCTCGCTGACGCGGCGATGGCGCCATACTTCCAGACACCCTATCAATTTGGTTGGCGCGAGTGGTACGAAAGTCGGCCAAACGTAGCTGATTGGTACACTCGCTGCCGCGGCAGAGAGTCTTACGAGATTGGGGTTGGCACAGATTTTTCTTCGTCCAAACTTGAAGAGCTTCAGGAGCGTGGCAATGCTGCATGGCATAAAATTCAAGCGCTACTTAAGACGCTAAGATCACAGGCGGCGTAGGGCCGTGCTATTCAGACGATAGATATATCTATGGCAACCCAACAATCATCTGCATTGCAATCGATTCTCTCTGAGACCAAGAACTTTATTGGCGGAGAGTACGTCGGGTCTTCTGCGAACAAAACGTTTGAGAATTTTGATCCTGTGACTGGCGAAGTATTCGCAACTGTCCATGAAGCAACGGAGAAAGACGTCGATGCGGCCGTTAGAGCGGCATCTGACGCCTATCACGGAGAGTGGGGTAGTCTGACCGTGGAGGCGCGAGCTAATTTATTGTATCGGGTCGCCGATCGGATCAATGAGCGGTTTGAAGAATTTCTAATGGCCGAATGTCGAGATACTGGCAAGCCCTATTCGCTTGCGCGTCACATTGACATCCCTCGGGGCGCGGCAAACTTTAAGATTTTTGCCGACGTGATCCGCAATGTTTCGACTGAAACCTTTCGGATGGAAACTCCAGATGGTGCGGGCGCGTTGAACTACGGGGTGCGATTACCGAAAGGCGTGATCGCTGTCATATCGCCGTGGAATTTACCGCTGTTATTGATGACGTGGAAGGTCGGCCCAGCGCTCGCTTGTGGTAATACCGTGGTGGTGAAGCCGTCAGAAGAAACGCCGTCTACCACTACATTACTCGGTGAGGTGATGACAGAAGTGGGTATGCCGGCCGGGGTTTTTAATGTGGTCAACGGGTTCGGAACCAACTCAACCGGCGAATTCCTTACCCGTCACCCGGACGTAGACGCGATCACCTTCACGGGTGAAACCATCACCGGTACGACTATCATGAAAAATGCTGCAGTCGGAATTCGCGATGTGTCGTTTGAACTGGGCGGCAAGAATGCGGGTGTTGTGTTTGCGGATTGTGATATGGAACAAGCATTAGATGGTACCGCACGGTCGGTTTTCGCAAATTGCGGGCAGGTTTGCCTCGGTACTGAGCGCGTCTACGTTGAACGTTCAATTTTCGATGAGTTTGTGAGTAAATTAAAAGATCGGGCTGAGGGACTCAAGATCGGGATTCCAACTGATGAGGCGACTGGCATGGGTCCCATGGTTAGTCGGCAGCAATGTGAAAAAGTACTTTCATATTACGACAAGGCACGAGAACTCGGTGCGGAAATTATCACGGGTGGCGGCGTTCCCGATATGCCCGAGGCTTATTCTGGTGGATTTTGGGTTCAGCCAACGATATGGACTGGACTGGCAGAAGACTCCTCGATCGTCAAACAAGAGATCTTTGGACCTTGTTGCCACATTCAACCATTCGACGCTGAGGAAGAGGCGATCCGGCTCGCTAATGACACGAAGTACGGCCTAGCGACGGCGATTTGGACTTCAAATGCGTCACGCGCGCACCGTGTCGCTGAGAAAATTGATGTTGGTATTACTTGGGTTAACTGTTGGTTTTTACGGGATCTCCGGACCTCATTTGGTGGTGCAAAACAATCAGGAATCGGCCGGGAAGGCGGAGTGCACTCGATCGATTTTTATACTGAACTACGTAACGTTTGCCTAAAACTATAAAGGCACGACGAGGGATATGGGATTGGATAAAAAGAAAATTACAGGTTTTGGTGACGCTCTCTATGATGCGATGTTTTCCCGCACAACCATTGAACCACTGACCGAACAAGAACCGGAAATCACAATCGAAGATGCATACCAAGTGTCGTTACGCATGCTTGAACGGCGTTTGGGTGCGGGCGAATCGATGATCGGAAAGAAAATCGGAGTGACCAGTAAAGTCGTTATGGATATGCTCAATGTTCAACAACCAGACTTTGGCTTTTTGACAGACACCATGATCTATAGCGGCAGCGCGGAGATCCCGGCCAGTACGACGCTTATTCAGCCGAAAGCGGAAGGTGAAATTGCCTTTGTCTTAAAACAGGACTTGAGAGGGCCAGGCGTAACTAATGCGGACGTCATAGCAGCGACGGATTTTGTTATTCCGTGTTTTGAGATTGTGGATTCTAGGATACGAGATTGGAAGATAAAAATTCAAGATACGATTGCAGATAACGCATCGTGTGGCGCGATTGTGCTCGGGGATACGGCGGTTTGCCCGTTGGAGGTCGATCTAGCGACGTGCGGCATTGTGGTTACACTAAATGGTGAAATCATATCAACCGGTGCAGGTGCTGCCGCAATGGGGTCCCCGGTGAACGCAGTTGCCTGGTTGGCGAATACACTTGGTGCATATGACATAGAGCTCAGAGCGGGTGAGGTGATCCTTTCCGGTTCATTAGTGCCGCTACAAGGTGTCAAAGCCGGAGATTCGATGCACATGGAGATCGGAGGCATTGGACAAGCGTCCGTTCGATTCAGTTGAGCTTGAGCATAAAGAATACTATTGATTGGAGGCAGTCGTGAAAGTTAACGCAGCACTCATTGGTTCCGGCAACATCGGGACCGATCTGATGGTCAAAGCGTTACGCAGTGATCATATCAACCCCATCTGGATGGTTGGAATCGAACACGATTCGGACGGGCTAAAGGAAGCGAAGAAGGCTGGGCTCAATACGACGCACGAAGGTGTTGGCGGGATCCTGGCTGCGATTGAACGCGACAACATACAGATCGCCTTTGATGCGACCTCGGCCTATGTGCACGCGGACAATGCAGCCAAGTTGGCGGGTCAAGGTGTGTTGATGATCGATCTGACTCCCGCTGCGATCGGTCCGTATTGCATTCCTCCGGTGAACTTAAAAGAACATGTTGGCAAGCAAGTGATGAACGTCAATATGGTGACATGTGGCGGGCAGGCTACGATCCCCATGGTGGCCGCCGTATCACGGATACAAGCGGTAGATTACGGTGAGATTATTGCGACTGTCGCAAGCAAATCGGCCGGGCCTGGAACCCGCAAGAACATCGATGAATTTACCCGAACTACGGCTGGTGCAGTTGAGCAGATTGGAGGCGCAAAGGAGGGTAAGGCAATCATTATCCTCAATCCTGCGGAGCCACCTTTAATCATGCGCGATACCGTGCACTGCCTAACCCAGGATAGGCCCGACGAAGCTGCGATTACGCAATCGGTTCATGCAATGATTGCCGAGGTGCAAAAATATGTGCCCGGATACCGATTGAAAAACGGCCCGGTATTCGATGGTAATCGGGTATCCATCTTCCTAGAGGTCGAAGGTCTTGGAGACTATCTGCCGAAGTACGCTGGGAATCTCGATATCATGACGGCTGCGGCTCTGCGCACCGCCGAAATGTTTGCTGAAGAGATCCTCGACGGCAGTTTGGTTTTAACCGCTGCAAGCGCCTAAGGAGAATAATAGTGGATCTCAAAGGCAAGAAGGTCACCCTGCATGACATGTCGCTCCGAGATGGTATGCACGCCAAAGCACATCAATTTACACCTGAACAGATGGTCGACGTTGCGCGCGCGCTAGACGATGCAGGAGTTCCGCTTATTGAGGTTACCCATGGTGACGGCCTAGGGGGCGCCTCAGTCAACTATGGTTTCCCTGCGGCCAGCGACGAAGAGTATTTGCGTGCCGTTATACCGGAAATAAAAAAGGCAAAAGTTTCAGCGTTACTGATCCCGGGTATCGCCACCGTTGATCATCTTATTATGATAAAAGACTGTGGTGTCAGTACGGTACGTGTCGCGACTCACTGCACGGAGGCCGACGTCTCCGAGCAGCACATCATGAAGGCTCGGCAGATGGGTTTTGATACGGTTGGATTCTTGATGATGGCCCACATGGCAG
>CAYFFH010000263.1:0-4780 GCA_964342175.1 uncultured Enterobacteriaceae bacterium
GTGTAGCGATCTTCAGAATTGTCCATCAAAAGGATCTTGATCTCTAAATTTCATGTTCGTCTCTATTCAATCCTCTTTTCTGCACTCAAAAGTTGCTTCATAGAAATCACTACCGGTAATTCGTGCGCCTCTGTATCGTTGTGTCGCTACGGACAACGTGCGCCAATCTGATATATTAGAATCACTGACACGAATTTCTACCTACCTATAAAAAACGAAAATAAACCGTGCACTACAGCTTGACTATCTTAGCCATTATATCCGTATTGATCGCTCTCGGCCCCACAAAATCAAGTGCCGATCAGATAAAACCTCCTGACATCCCCGATAAGCCATATTATCTTGAAGTCGACAAATCCGAGCGCCTACTCCGTGTTAAGCACGCCGGAGATACCTACCGACAATTTCATGTCGCTTCCGGTCGCGGAGGTGCGGGAAAGAAACAACGGAAAGGTGACAGACGCACACCCGAGGGTATTTATCGCGTTGCTCGATTGAGCACAAGCAGTCAATTCCATTTTTTTATAGGTCTAAACTACCCAAATGTTGAAGATGCCCTCGTGGGCTTTCGAAACGACGTCATTTCGAAAGAGGAATTTAATCAAATTATTGAGTCATTGAAGTATGGCAAATTACCACCACAAGGTACTGCACTCGGAGGCGCTATAGGCATCCATGGCATCGGATTAGAAACTGCCGAAAAACTTAACATGCACGCGAACCTAAACTGGACGAAAGGATGCCTGGCGGTGACGAATAATGAGATATCGACTCTGCGCCGCTATGTATCGATCGGTACTGAGGTCATAATCAAGGAATGATCACTCCACGGATAGAAATTCAGGCATACATTGCGATCACCTGTATTGCCACGCTGCTTATCGCATGCGCACCACCACCACTCTCAACAGCGAACACAATCGTTCAAGTGGTAACCGATAAATCGTTTGACGATGTTATGTTTGAGCTTGAATTTGCGATAACCGAACAGAACTTCCGAGTCACTGGCCGCAATTCAATCGGTAAAGGACTTCGCAACCGCGGCTACGAAAAGTTTCCTGAAGTGGAGGTTATCCACTTCTGCAACCTCGAATACGTCTACGAGGCATTACATATCGATCCCGCCTTCATTGCACAAATGCCGTGCCGCATCACTGTACATACTGAAGAAACAAAAACGGTAATCAGTCTTATTTTATTACCCGAGGACCACGCAAACGACCGAGTAAATGATTTTTCGCGCCGTATGAATGCTATATTACGCGAGATTGCTGATTTCGTGCTGGAACAGGACAATCTCGGGGATTCATGACACTACAAGATAACCGACATTATCTACTGCTTGTCTGGCTAACCATCAATGGCCTGATTATCTTCGGAGTCGTCGTTTCGTGGAACGAAGGACTTATCGCGCAATTAGTCCACGGAGATCGCAGCCGCATCTGCCTTATTATCGCCCTGATTTATGCTTTGGGTACCTTGCATTGCGCTATTCGCGTTCTTCATTTATCCACGGAACTGAATCTCGCTGCTGACGTCGCACATATTATCGGACCAACAGGGCGCAGAAAATTGACCTCGATTTCCCATGGTCGCTTGACCATCGGAGAACTCGAATTGCTACCTGTGTGCGTGACCACTCAGCACATAATCGACCTCATAAATTCACACGATGAACTCCGTGAAATAGAGCAAGCCGCCGAAAAACCGAATCTGATCGACGCATTAGCCGAGCGGCTAAAAGGTGCGCATGAGCTTGGCTGGTTTACTGTCGATATATTACTAAAATTGGGCCTTGTTGGGACGATTATCGGTTTTATTTTGATGCTAGGATCAATCGCAAACACTACCTCATTGGATGTCAACACGATGCAAAAAGTTCTTCGCCAGATGAGCAGCGGCATGGGTACAGCTCTGTTCACGACACTTGCGGGATTAACCGGAAGTATCTTGCTGGGCTTGCAATATCTCTTACTTGACAAGGGTGCTGATGAGCTCTTACATCGAATTATCAGAATTGTTGAACTCGAAATAAAACCGCATCTGATTAATAAAGGCGGAGCCTGATAATGTCGGTATTTGGATCGAACAAAAACCGCCGACGTCACATCTCCGACCCTTTTACGGATTTGCTCTTTAATGCACTACTTGGGTTCACATTCTTATTCCTCATCGCAATTATGTTTATGAATCCTATAGCCAAAGAAGGCGTCATCAACCCTAAAGCGGAATACATTGTCACGATCTCTTGGCCCGATCATAGTCCGGACGACGTCGACGCGTGGGTAGAAGATCCGAACGGAAACCTCGTCTGGTTTAGAAATCGAGAAGCTGGCCTTGTCCATCTCGATCGAGATGATCGCGGACAGATTAATGACACGATAACGGTTAACGACGAAGAAATTCAAAATCCACTCAATCAGGAAATTGTTACAATTCGAGGTGTGGTACCTGGCGAATTTATTATTAACGTACACTATTACGCATCAGAGTCGCTGCAACCAGTTACGGTTACCGTAAAAGTGTCAAAAATTAATCCAGCACTTGAGATTGTCTACTACGGTGATACTTTGCTGGAAGGAAAAGGTGATGAGAAAACAGCCGTCCGCTTCAAAATCGATAAAGCTGGTATGGTGACCTCAATCAGTCATATCCAGAAAAGTCTAGTAGTAATCGGGTAACGAGGCACCAATTATGATAGTGCTAAGTCAAGGCGGGTTAGTGGCTGCTTTCGTATTGACAGCCTTGTTGTTGCTGGGCGTAAATTTGTATTCTAACTTCTCTTGGCGAATCAAGATCACCTTGATCGTTGTTGTGTCAGCTTTCTACGTGGGATTCTACTATTCCTTGCCACCTTTAATGGGATGGCCGACCAACGATGGTTTACCCAAACGTTTTAATCTGATTGCTACCTATGTCGAAGAACCGGATAAGAAAACGGGCGAAGCTGGTCATATCTTCTTGTGGGTCACTGATTTTAGGAAAGGATCAGAAAGAAGTGAACCGCGTGCTTATCGGATACCATTCGAGTACGATCTCCACGCAAAACTTGTTGCGGCAGGAACGAAAGTGCGTAAGGGGATCCCGCAGCTAGGCGAAGTCGTCGACGAGAAACCTGGAACTGCTGGCCGGCCCTCCTATGAAAGTAACAACGGCCAAGAATCTACAGGCATTGATTTTTTTGATCTACCAGATCCTCTGATCCCAGAAAAATGAACAACTACTTGAGCGGGACCATATGGATCGTAACTCTAAAGACCAACACCCAATAACGCGCTGATCTGCTCTTTTACAACGATAGCTCCGTCGATGTCTTTTTCCGTGACTCAATACTGCAACACATCCGCGAAATTCAAACAACGAGGTCTAGATTAGCGAAACGCGACATTTGGAATCGACACAACAAAGCACACCATTACTTTTCGACCGAATTCTTTCGCTTAATCATATATAGGCGTATTGAATGTTAATCAGGTGTTTTCGGTACTCTGTTTAGCAATAGCGTACTGATTAGATTGATTAGATTTAACCCATTGTAATAGTAGACCTTTTTCTCCAGCCGCCGCACCGAAATCACGGCAAATACAGTTACCCACGACAGCTACTAACTCATCGCCTAAGTATATCAATGGTATTTCGCCACGTAGCCATGGTGGTATACCCCATTCCTGGAACAACCGCTTCAACGATTGACTACGCGCGCGATTAATTGGGTGACACCGCTCCCCTCCTACCCGAAACCGAACAACGACGTCATTGGACGTCGCGAGTTCCGCACTCAGGCCTTGCCCGATAGATGCGTCGGTAGATAGCACACCCCAAGGCAAGTACAAGGGCGCAGTCAAATCCCAACGATAATCGCCCGCACAAGCTATTCGTTCCGCTTGCCAAAGTAGAAACAAGCTACCCCTATAACGCCGCATTTCTGCACACTTCCACCTAACGCAAGGTTGTGCATCCACTCGCGCACTAATAAGACGTTGCATTTCATGCAGATGAACCGCATCAGGTTTCGGGAAACCAGCACGTACAATCCACCGACGTAGCACACTACGTTGCATAGCGGCGTTTAAATTACATATGCTTCGGACAGACAGTTCAGAATCTTCTATTCTAAGACCGTTCTCAATGACCGCGTCGGCAGCTTCATCCAAGCACGCCGCGGCATTTTGCTGAAGCTTCACAGCATGGCCGATCCGCGCCGTAGCTGCCGGCCATCGCCGCTCTATCCACGGGAATACGTTGTTGCGGAGGTAATTTCTGTCGTAATGATCCTCATCATTACTGGAATCAACTATCCATTCGAGGTTATGTGCTTCAGCATAGGAGACAATATCCGCACGTGAACAATTGAGCAACGGCCGCAACATCAATCCCAATCCAAACCGTTGGCGTTCGGCGATACCTGATAGACCATGTGGCCCCGCTCCACGAAATAACTGCAACAGAAAGGTTTCCGCTAGATCATTCCGGTGATGTGCTGTTAGGAGTATATCGTCAGCCTCTATGAGCGATTCCAGCAACCTATAGCGGTGCCCTCGGGCCCAAGCCTCGACACTGCAACCGGAAGGGGGAGTCTCATTAATTTTCAACACCGCAATCTCAACCCCAAACTCCGTCGCGCGTTCCGTACACCATTGAGCCCATTGCTGACTCTCTTTATGTAACCCATGATCGATATGAACCATACGGAGTCTATACTTCTGGCCTGCTACAAACGAGATCATGAGATGCAGCAAAACCTGAGAGTCAATTCCACCACTGTACGCAACAACAAAAC
>CAYFFH010000264.1:0-4775 GCA_964342175.1 uncultured Enterobacteriaceae bacterium
TCACCAAGAATCGCACGAGCCGCGCCAACGGCCTTGGCTAAGGTCAAGTAATTTCCCGGCCCAGGGGCAGAAATAGATTTCTTGTATCCATCTGCGTTGACATAAACTCCACCGATGGCGCCGTGGATCTGGGCCCCCATAGCGAGCGCCAACTCGTCGTCGAATAGCACGATGTATTGTCCAGATTCGGATAGGACGAATCCACAATTTTCGCCAAATGGACGACTCGCTCGGCGGTAGTTTGGAATCGCCGATTGATCAAGTTGGCATAGGTTATCATCCGTTGCCAGCGCTTTCATGGCAGCGTAGCCTTCGATTATTTCCGGCAAAATTGGCGCTTCCGCGTTACCAACAACAGCGACCCGGCGTCGTCCCGATTGAATATCATCTACTGCGATACGCAAGTTGTATAAGAAGGTAGCGCACGCCCCGACGGCGGCCCCCGTCGCGCCGACATTACCCAGCACGTAGGCATTGACGAAGTCTGCAGGCATTTGGTTTAAGCCAAGCGCCAATTGTTTGGAGCTCACACGGGTACCGCGCAATCGCGCTTGAGTCATACCGCCAGTCCCGTGGAAGTCAAGTTGACCCATAGCACTGGCCGCATATACGCAAATCTCATCTGGTCGCACTTGTTGTGCGATAAAGTCCCAATCTATTCCGACCGATCGAACGGCATCAGACGCGGCGATTATTGTGAGTTGTAATCCGCGCGGGTGAAAACGCGAGTTGTACAGTGATTCCGGCTTGAAACCAGTGGGTAGTTGTCCTGCCGCTTGTACCGGGAGTTTGCGAAAGGCTTCAAGTTTGATCGTAACCTTGTCGTCCATTCGAAATTCGACCAGGTTATCGTCAATAGCATTGGCCTCACATCCTGGAGGTAGTGGATCCGGCAAAAACCGTTTGTCGACCAGAAACGTCCCCGGTGCACTTGTTACATTGCACACTGGCATAGCAGTGTTCCTTAGCACCTGGTCTGGGTCGAACAATTCATCCTCAATGCGGCGGATCAACGTGCCTTCTAAGATTTGTTGGCCAAAGCGCGCTTCAATTGCTGCAGGTTCAATCTTTTCGCCAGAGTGCGTGAGGCAACGATCCTTGTCAAAGTAGATAAGTCGCATCATGCTCGCCAACGCCATAAACGTTCGTGCGCGTCGGTGTTCACTTGTACTTTCTATGATCGTTCTTCGATAGGCATGATGAAACGATGATCGTCCGGCTGGTCCAACACCGCCGAAACCGACGATCACGGGTAGTCTTGTCATGATTCTATTGTCACCAGTTGGCGCGCTGCGCGTGGTTGCAGTGTAATCGCCCGGCAGTAAAATATTTTGGCTTTTTTAGCCAATTTATTGGCCAAATCGGCTATTATTGTCAGATTCCAGAGATTCCCTTGGGGAGTAGTAGGTGCGCTTAGGCTTCGTGCTAGCAGAAAACATGCTTGCGGCGGGAACGCTGCTGCCCTTGGAGATGTGGCGTGCTGCAGAATCGACGGCGCGTGGCCGGGGTGCGCCCGAATCTTCGTTAAGAACGACGCTATTTGCGGCAGATCTAATACCCGTACCGACACAGGCTGGAATTGCCGTTACACCTGAGTTGAGCTTCGCTGACTCGCGAGTTATGGACGTGGTCTATTTGCCGGCGTTGTGGCGAAATCCGAGGCCGGTCATCCGACGTAACGGGCCCATGTTCGACTGGTTGGTACGCCAGTTTGAAAACGGCGCGATGCTTGCGGCCGTTGGTACGGGATGCTGCTTTCTGGCCGAGACAGGCCTACTGGACGGCAAATCGGCCACCACGCACTGGCACTATTTTGAACGTTTTGCGCAAGACTACCCAAAGGTAATGTTGAAACGGGACTTTTTTATTACTCAGGCAGGGTCGATCTTCTGTGCTGCAAGCGTTAATGCACTTGCTGATGTTACGGTACATTTGGTCGAACATTTCTACGGGCGCGGTGTTGCCCGACACGTAGAGCGAAACTTCTCACATGAGATCCGAAGGCCATATGAAAAATATCGTTACTTAGAAGGTGACGATCTCCAGCACACTGATGAATTGATCATCGAGATTCAGCTCTGGATGCAGCGCCACCTCAATCAAACCATGGAGATCCCTAATATTGCAGCCAAGTTTGGCCTTAGCGCACGTACGCTAGGCCGACGTTTTTGCGCTGCGATAGGTTGCTCACCATTGTCTTATCTACAGGAACAGCGGATGCGAACCGCCAAGGAGTTGCTTGAGTCTACGAACCTTACAATTGGTGAGGTAGCATTTCGTGTTGGATATCAAGACCAGGGACACTTCGCACGTTTGTTTGCACGAAGTCACGCAGTTAACCCTTCCGACTACCGAAAGACTGTACGAGCGAAAGTGTTTTCGGTGACTTGAACTCGAAGGTTGGGTTGCCAAGATATCTAGTACCTAGCAAGGTATACACGGTCATCATAATTGACTTCTATGAGCGTAAGGAAATTCAAATCCTACCGCAAGCGTCTGAAAAATTACTAGTGCGTTTTAGTGAGATTGAGATGGGGAACTATAGTGCTCAATAACCTTACTCGCGAAAATAATTGTTGTACGATCACGAGAGCTTTTACGATGGCTATGTCCGATCTACAGGAAGGACCCCCATCGCGCAGTGGTCGTCAATACGCGTTAAAAGCATGGTCAGTTCGGCGCGACTTAGATATTCGTCGACCGCTTTTTGTTGCCCGAGCCAACGGAAATAGTCATCGACGATCAGGACTCCGCCGGGTTTCAGTTTCGGCATGAGCTCCGCACATTCGACGACAGTTGACTCGTACAAGTTAGTATCAAGTCGGAGAAGGGCGATCTCGTGGCTATCGTTCGCCGGCAAAGTGTCTTGTACCAGTCCCTTGTAGAAAAACATCGCGTCGCTAGGGTATTTGGTGAGAGATAAATTAGCACGTACATCAACTAGTGGAAAGTTGTGCCAGGTGCACTCCCCATCCTTGACCTTCCGATCATATTTTTGCGTTGCTGGCTTACCAAGAATGCTGATGTCTTCGCCGGTAGGGCGTGCCATACCAGCGAACGTATCGTACAGTAGGAGTCGTCGATTCTCGATCTGAAGTTCGTTTAAGGTATAAGCGATGGCCATCATACTGCCGCCGGCACCAACACCGCATTCCACGAAATCGCCACCAATGTTGTTTGCAATAATATATCGGACAGCGCGCTCGAGATTGGCGATTCGGGATTGGGAAGTCATAGTAAACGGAGAAACTTTGTTCCAAAGGTTGCGGGTGAATGGCGAAAAGTCCTGTGGATATTTTGGTGGTAGTTCGCGGACACCCGGGGGTGCCAGCGCTTTGCGTACGAGTTTTGAACTTTCGCGCCCGATATTGGTTCGCCAGATACGTAATCGATTTGCTAGCTTGTTCATTAATGATTAAATCTATTTCTCGTCTGGATTTCGTAATTCTGAGGTAGTCGAAGTTCGTTGTGTCAAAATAACATTTGTATGAGCTCAATTAGCTAAAAGGTTCAACAAGGTCCGTATTAAATTCAATGCTTCCTGCACGTTACCTACCTGTCGCGTTGATTCTGCTTTCGATTGCTGGACTCGTGACTGAAAATTTAACTCATTATCCGGTTGGCATAATGTGTTTGCTAGGCCTCTATAAGATGGGGTGGGATTATGAGGGCGTTGTCCGATCAAGTAACGCTCGGCTGCTGATTGGAGCATTTTCCTGTGTTTGGATCCCAATGCTGTTGGCGTTGCCGGATTCGGTGAATCTAGCACGCGCGATGAAAACGACATTTCTTTATTTTCATTTTTTACCAGCCGGGCTATATATAATTTATATGTTACGCGACGAATTTGTTCGACGCACCGTTTGGTGTGGTCTTACAATAATCGTTGTTTTTTGGTGTCTCGACGGACTGCTCCAATTGGTTTTTGGGCAAAATTTATTTGGCTACCCGTATGATGGGTCGGTACTTCAAGGCGCATTTTATCCGAAGCAGAGGTTCGGTCTTATTTTAGCGGTGTTCGCGCCGCTGTATATCAATGCTGTCCAGCGTCTCGCCGAACGCTCTGTTTGGGCGTGGTTGTTATTACTCCCTCTGCTTGTAGCCGTATTGTTCTCGTTAAAACGTACTGCTTGGGTCATGATGCTTGCCTCAATCGGTATCTATCTTTTTTGTTTTGTCCGGTCACGCCAGTTAGATTTCCGTCTCGCCGTTGGTTACAGTATTCTCGCCGCTTTGGCGCTTATCGTTGCAACATCATCCGTGCCGAATTTGCGAACTCAGGTAAGCGACACCTTGGGCCTATTCTCAGCGGATTTTGAGCGGGTAGATATCGCGACGTCTAGACGATTGAGCTTATGGCGTACTGGACTTTCCATGGTGCATGACCACTGGTTAAACGGCATTGGCCCGCGTGGATTTCGCACGGCCTATTCAGAATTCGCAAGCCCTGACGATTATTGGATCAATCATGGAAACACCGGGCAGACACATCCGCATCTTATGTCACTTGAAATATTGATTGAGACAGGAGTTATCGGGCTTATCGGTTATTTCTGTTTGATCGCAATCCTTGGTCGTGAAATGTGGCGCGTTCGCCTAGCTAATCCCCAAGCGGCTATCTATTTTATGATCGCTATCGTAGCTTTATTTCCGTTGAATGCACATCTAGCGTTTTATGGCTCGTATTGGTCTAACCTGGTGTGGATTGCGGCCGCTCTTGGATGCACTACAAGAGCTGATTCGGCACGGTCCTAGTATTCGTGACAGTGGTTTCT
>CAYFFH010000265.1:0-4767 GCA_964342175.1 uncultured Enterobacteriaceae bacterium
AGTAAGCGCGACTACGATGATGATGCCCGCGAACCCAAACACCGGTAACGATGCCTTCGGTGAGACCAAAAAAGTTGCCCACGTCGACATGATGCGCGCGTACATACTCTTATGCTCTGCAGACCCAGCGCCTTTATTGATATTCGGCACGGGTGTTATCGATAAAATTAGCGGCACCAGAATCGTCACGGTAACAAGGTTGCTAAGTGACCAGAAGCTGCAAAATATGCCGAGCTTAGCGATGATCGGGATGGATGATACAGCGAGGACCAGCAGGCCTGCCGCATCCGTGAAAATAGCAATTGATGCAGGCACAAGCAGTTCGCCCATACTAGTTCGAACAGCCGAATCTCTCGTTTCGCCTTTGCGTATCTCGTCGTGATATCGCTCCATCATCTGCACGCAGTGACTGGCTGTGCGTGCAGATATCAAAATCGGGACCACTAGGATTAGCGGGTCGAGGTTATATCCTAGCCATCCGACCAACCCTAGCCCCCATACTGCCGCGGTGCCCGTTCCGATCATCGGTATAAGAACACCCGCCAAAGTGCGGAAATGGAGGAAGAGTAGAATACCAACAATACCGAGAGTCACAGAGAAAATCAGTTTGAGCTCTGATGAGTGGTGGTAAATCCACCCTTTGAGCATCGGCTCACCCGCAACGTACAGTTTCGTCTTCCCGTCCGCTTCGACCTCTCCCTTGAGCGTCTGCAAACGAGTAAAAATATCGTTGTAATCCAAGCGCTCTTCATCGAAGCCAGCAAGTATTAATGCTGCAGTGCCATCGGCAGAAATGTACGTGCCATATACTATGTCGTTGTTAAATGATTCTTCCCGCAGTTTTTTCAATCCTGCAGCGTCGGTAGGTAACACCTGCGGCAACACTGACTCTGATTTTATCAACCCACCAGCGGTCGTACGAATACGACGAATTTTCGGGTGAGCAATACTCGCGACTTGGTAGTGGTTAACCCCACCTATTTTGTCGACCTCTTCGGTCAGCATCTTTACCTTGCCTAGTGTTTCCAAGGTAAAGAGATCATCTTCTTCACCGACAACCTCTAGCGACATGGTTACAACGTTTGCGCCACCAAACGTTTGCTTCATTCGGTTATAGTTTTTTATGTAGTCGTGTTTCGCCGGCAGTAGATCCGCGAATCTCGAATAGACTTCAATCGTAGGCAACGCCAATGCTAACGCAATGGTCGGTACAAGGATGAAGAAAAAAGTTAAGGCCCTATGGTCCAGTATCCAATTGGCTATACGCTGTCCCGTTCTTGAGTGTTCTTCTGTACTAGCAGTCAAGTCCCCAATGCTCCTGTTCCATATATTATTAGTATTACTTTCTGTCACGTTCCTCGGCGCGACTATTCTGCCACGACGAGAAAGAAACGTAAACAACTCTTTTGTTGTAATTTAACGACCATAATGAACCACAATGGACGAATTGACGCGATATTACTTGGGATCTCCCAATAGTCGTTTTTTTACCAATTGATTTTTTAGGCAAAATTGGCTCCCTGCTCAGACCCGCCGCCCCACCAGTCCGGATTTGCGTGTGCGCCGCGCAAAATCAATTGACCACGATTCAAGCGATCAGAGGGTTATCGCAACGCAACAAATTGGCGATAATAAGAAGCCTCAATTCAAGCAAATTTTGGCATTTTATGCCCCACCCCAACCAGATTATGCGTGTGTGCTGTTGAATACCAAGTGAGCTAAACTAACCTTGAGCACGCCGTTTATTGGATCCGGGACCAACCCGAAACCCGCGGCTTAGTGCGGAAAAGTTTTGACATTTAAATAAGTCAGGGGCGGATACACACCTTCTTGAGCGTGGTTTCCAGTACCTAAAGTCACTGCTCCCTTTATTTCGGCCGATTAGGCCGCTAGAATCCCCAGCCCAAATCTGAGCATCACAAACACCTATGGCGACAAAAATTTCGTCTGATAGCTTCCGAAAGGCTTCTGGTCGTTGGGCAACCGGCGTATCGATAGTTACCACGAGCGACTCAGAGGGCGAACCCTTTGGGCTCACGATGAATGCTGTGACCTCGCTGTCGCTAGATCCTCCGCTTTACATCGTAAATGTCGATGTCAGCTCTGACACTCTCGCACCGCTATTGAGCAGCGGCAGCTTCTGCATTAATGTTCTTGCTGCGGGGCAACAAGAACTGTCAAATCGGTTTGCCAAAAAGGGCGACAACAAGTTCAAGGATATACCTTACCGCACTGGCGCGACGAAAGCGCCGCAACTAGGCGGAGCCCTCATGAACATCGACTGCCGGGTTAATGCGGTGCACGATGGCGGCGACCACAAAATCGTCGTCGGCGAGGTCGTGGCAATCGTTACTGACGAGGATACTGCGGCGAAAAAGCCGCTTCTTTACTACGGTGGAAGCTATGCGAGCCTCGCCGATTGAAATTGTTTATTTCTGTTCTGAAACATCGCCGCCGCATCAGCGACTTGTGTCAGGGGTATGCTTATTGGTATTTTATGCGGCCGACTCAAATTGAGTAATTACCTGATTGGTCGTTTTTCCTGTATAGAGCAGGGGTAACGAGGAAGGATTCACAATCGGAACGACGCCATTCTCGGCACCTGGGGCAGCGGGTGGCGATGGCAAAAAGTAGCTGAAGAATATGGATACCAAAATAATGACCACTATAGTACGAGATCTAAGTTAAAATCTACCGCGAAGAACATCGTCTCTTCTGAACAATATCTGATTAAACCTACGCAATGTAAAACAGGATCATTCATGATGAACTACAGTTGGAAACATACCGTTGCTGCAGCAAGTACATTAGCTTTAAGCCTCATCGCAGCGCCGTTCGCGTTCTCTCAAGAAAGTGGCGCACTGCCCACTCGTCTCGTAGAACAGGTTGATTTCATTGGAGCAGCCGCCTTACCGACTATCGACAGCATCGTAGTCGTAGGCCCATATGGCATGGTTGGTCTGTTAAAGGAACAAGATGGAGGGCTAAAACTGCACCGACACCCAAATCCTCCGAAAGAGGATTTCACTGCTGTTGCCGCCTTATCCGATGCAGTGGCTTTAGTCGGTAGCTCGAGTGGGAACATTTATTCGTACGACGGTACGACTCTTACGCACATTGTAAAATTATCTGAATATGAAGAACCAGTGCTAGCCATTACTGCAGAAGGCGGCAGTGCCTGGGCGGTAGGTGGTCGTGGAATGGTCGCAAGATCTGACGATGGCAAGAGTTGGACCGAGCTTGAGATCGTTGACGTTAAACAACCAAAGATCACATGGCACTCTGGAGCCGCGGAAAGCTGGTATTTTGGCATCTCCAATATTGATTCTGATACGATAAAATTTACCGGTAACGTGGACGGCAAACCCGCAGTCGATAGGGAACATTACGAAGTATTCAGCGAAGAAGGATACCTTCAGAACAATGTGCCTTTTGACATGGATACTCCCCCGACTATCGAATTTAATTTTAATCCTGGCCCACCATTTCGTCCAGGCGATGTAACGTGGAACGTCGTGCTACTACAAGGCGAAAATGTGCTCATAGCTGGGGAATTCGGATTAGTGTTGCAAAGCGCTGACGGGGGCGAAACGTGGGTACGCCGTGATAGCGTGCTAGTCGACAGCGAGCCAGACGTAGCCTACTGGCTTTCCGGCACCCAAAATAGCGAGAAAATCATCCTGACTGGAGCAGCAGGGGTGAATAGCCGTAGCGTTGACGGCGGCATCACCTGGGAAATTCAACCGCAACCAGGGAACGAAGGTATTTTTGGTATCAGCTTACTTGAAAACGGTGATCCAATCGTCGCCGGCGCAGTCGGGTTGATCGGGACATTCGATGGTAACGATTGGGCCATCGCTGACCGCACGCGTTTAAAACTACTCTCTTGGCTAAAAAACCCCGTGCCTCGCGATGACGGTTCCGTTCTCATGTTGGGTGGACGCTCCACCGCCATCAACTACAAAGATGGAGAGTGGACCCGTGTTCATGTGCAAGTTGAATAGGCTATTCTTTCTGTAGTTCGACAAAAACGGCGCTCCTTTAGCGCCGTTTTTTTTGCCTACTTTTCCATTCGGCGAGCACTCCCCTTCCCGATACTTATCGCTGTAGACGCCAGCAATATCTCAACTGTAGGCATTTATAATTTCCCGACGACGATAGCATTCAAGTGTGTGGTCATTAACGAGGCCAGTCGCCTGCATGTACGCATATGCGATAGTAGATCCGAAAAACTTAAACCCGCGGACTTTTAAGTCTTTCGCCACCGCATCCGACTGTTTTGTCGTCGCTTGATAATCCGATAACTTTTCCAATCGGTTTACAACCGGTCTGCCATGAACAAAACGCCAGATGTAACTGGAAAAAGTACCAAACTCAGCTTGAACCTCCATAAACTGACGTGCGTTAGAAATTGCAGCCTCAATCTTTAGTCGGTTCCGGATGATACCCGCATCGTTCATCAGAACTTTGACATTACTAGCCTTGAATTGAGCGACTTTTTTAACATCGAAATCTGCAAACGCACGGCGATAATTTTCTCGCTTTCGAAGCACCGTATACCAACTAAGCCCGGCTTGTGCTGCCTCCAGAGTGACGAATTCAAATAGCGTGTGATCATCGTAAACCGGGACCCCCCACTCCACATCATGATATTCGGGATAACCAGGCTTTGTTATATCTACCCAAGGGCAACGAGTCTCCGAATCTTTTAGGTCGACGATTTTAATCGCCAATCTCAATGGCCACTGCCGTCGCCTCGCCACCGCC
>CAYFFH010000266.1:0-4755 GCA_964342175.1 uncultured Enterobacteriaceae bacterium
TAAGACCTGGTGGATAAATACACCATCAGTGACCTCTATTGCGATCTTTACCAGATGCTCGTGAGCACGTTGCATCGGGTTGCGCGTTTGAAACGCCGCCACCCGAGTCCAACCATTTTCAAGGAACAACGCCCTCGATTGGAATGGCAGCAGGTGTAATTTTGGATATCTCTCGGGATAGTCCCCTTCCGACAGACAAGTCACAGCTCCCGCGAGATTAATCTCACCCTGCTCCAATACCTTTTGCACACCCGGATGGGCAGCATCGGTAGTTTGGTATACCTCTGCACATTCCAAGGCTTTGTCTACAGTGTATTTTTCAGTGACTTTCAAAGTCGCAAGGATCTGTCCATCACTCTTATCAATTAAGGCCACCTCCTCGCCCAAACTAATACTATTAGCTAAATTCCGAGAGCATGAAAGCGTTATCGGTATAGGCCAGAAAACTCCAGTCTCAAGGCGCATTTCAAGAGTCACCCGACGCCAATCAGCCGCACTCATAAACCCATCAAGTGGAGTATAGGCCCCCATGGCCATCATAAGTACGTCCGACACCTCCCGACTAGTCAGAGGAACACGAGTCAACCCCTCCGCGCGCATGAGCTCCTCCGCGCGGATGGCCGGCGGCACCAATAACTCTTTTAGACCATTGCCGCCGTGCGGTGGAACCAGCTTTGACACAACATTTCTCTCCTATTTCTCATAGTCCAGTTTGCTGAACATGCTATATAATGACTCGCGGCCACATTCTCATAACATTTAAAGAGCACTTTAAGGCCGACTTGCAGAATTTTGCGACAAGTATAGAACTAAAATTAATCGTAGTATTATCCACGACGCGAGTGCACCAGCTGCTATAAACTTCGGCAATCAAATCGCCATCGCCTCGGATCTAAAAGATCTAGCGAATTATTGAGGGTAATTTAATGTTAACGACTAATCCTTTCGCCGAGTTAGGCGTTCTTCTTTCGCCACTTTCCATGCAGATCTATGTTGTTTTTGTCATTATTGCCGTCGCAGCTGGAACGTTGCTAGACATGCTACACAAACGCAGCGCCAAATTTTTCACGATGTACTTAAAAGAATCAAAAGAAGCCGCAACTAAAACGCTCAGTGGCAAAGATAAAGCTTCCATCGCTGCAAAAACCATTGCAATTGACATCGCCACCTCGGCCGAATTTTGCAATGTGCAACGAAGAATTTCTCATCTCTTCATGTTCTACGGCTTTATAATTTATTGCACCACTACTATTGCGATGGTATTTGGCTATCCCACCCCAGCTGCCCCGACGCCGATCGTGCTACCCATTTTATGGAACACCGGTGCATTTATGATCCTTATTGGTGGTTATTGGTTTTTCTTCTTCCTGAGAGTCAACGTTGCCAAAGACGGACAACCGATGTTCCGTCTAGTGCGTGCCGATCTTTTTATTGTCACTTTAATCGCGAGTGTCAGCTTCGGTTTGATTTGGGCATTTGTCCAAAGTATGGGCGACAGTACCGCGACCAAAATAATTCTCGGCCTATATATTTTCTTTACCACCGCACTATTCGGTACCGTCGCGTGGTCAAAATTACCGCACATGTTCTACAAACCTGTAATGGCGTTCCAACGCAGGGTCGAAGAATCCGACGGATCGTCTAGTCTACCGCCGCCGGCAATTACAAACGAAGGGAGATAATTGATATGCCTACTTTTGTATACATGACCCACTGTGATGGTTGTGGTGAATGCGTCGATATCTGCCCCTCAGACATCATGCACATTGACCCAACCTACCGACGCGCTTTAAATATCGAACCTAACTTCTGCTGGGAATGTTACTCGTGTGTAAAAGCGTGTCCGCAGAATGCCATAGACGTTCGCGGTTATGCGGATTTCGCGCCACTAGGGCACAGCGTGCGGGTGTTACGGGAAGAGGAAAAAAGAACAATTTCGTGGAAAGTTAAATTCCGCGACGGACGCGAAAAAAAATTCGTGTCTCCAATTCGCACCACACCCTGGGGGTCTATCAAGTCACCCTCTGACTACGATCCACCCAGCCCGGAGTCGTTCGCAAATCAAGAGCTGTCTCACGAACCTGAAGCACTTCATGTACCGAGCTTACCCACCTTGAGTAACAATAACTTCAAACAAGGAGCCATCTAGTGGGACTATTCAGCCGCAGAAAGACGGTTTTTGTAGATTCCGATATCCTCGTCATCGGCGGTGGCATGGCCGGTTGCGGCGCCACCTATGAATCAAGGTATTGGGGTCGCGATCTTAAAATTGTTTGTGTGGAGAAAGCTAATATCGACCGCAGCGGCGCTGTAGCCCAAGGTCTCTATGCCATCAACTGTTACATGGGGATGCAGTGGGATGAGAACCAACCCGAAGACCATGTTCGCTATGCTCGGAATGATCTTATGGGGTTGGTACGCGAAGATCTAGGCTACGACATCGCTCGCCATGTTGACTCCACAGTGCACAAGTTCGAGGAGTGGGGCCTACCGATCATGAAGGATCCAGAAAGTGGGCGCTATCAGAGAGAAGGTAAATGGCAAATTATGATCCACGGAGAAAGCTATAAGCCAATCGTAGCTGAAGCTGCCCGCAAAGCGGCAACTAAAGTATACAACCGCATTATGGTGACCCACCTACTAATGGATGAAAAAAAACCGAATCGGGTTGCCGGTGCGGTCGGATTCAACGTGCGAACGGGTGATTTCTACGTATTCCGCGCTAAGGCCGTAATCGTTTCAGCGGGAGGCGCGTCACACATTTATAAGCCACGTTCAACTGGCGAAGGGATGGGTCGAACGTGGTATGCGCCATGGAGTAGTGCTTCTGCTTACGCATTACCGATTCAAGTCGGCGCAAAGATGATGCAGATGGAAAACCGTATCGTGTTAACTCGATTCAAAGACGGTTATGGACCAGTGGGAGCCTACTTTCTGCACCTACAGACTTATACAGAAAACGCTTATGGTAATGAATATGAGTCCACCTGGTATGATCACACCAAGGAACTCGTCGGCGATTACATCGATCGGCATCCGGTACCAACTTGCCTTCGAAATCATGCCTTTTTAGAAGAGGTCAAAGCTGGTAGAGGACCGATCCGAATGGTTACGAAGGAGGCTTTCCAAGACCCACACAAGGAAACTATCGGTTGGGAAAACTTCCTTGGGATGACGATTGGACAAGCGGTTGTATGGGCATCACAGAACATAGATCCAAAACATACGAACCCCGAATTGACGACATCTGAACCCTACGTCATGGGCTCTCACGCCACCTGCTCTGGTGCGTGGGCGAGTGGACCAGAGGACTACGCCCCTAATGAATATCAATGGGGATACAATCGGATGATGACTGTCGACGGACTTTTTGGCGCTGGCGACACCATTGGCGGCACTGCTCACAAGTTTTCATCAGGGTCGTTCGCGGAAGGTCGAATTGCGGCAAAAGCTGCAGTTAATTACGTGAATAATCTAGGTAAAGACGTACCTCAAGTCAATGAGGCTGAGTATGAAAGATTACACATAGCCGTGTTCCAACCACTGGAGACATTTAAGGTTGGACGCAACGAAATCGTTGCGGGTAGCGTTTCTCCACACTACATTCTGCCGATCCATGGTCTGCAACGACTTGAGAAAATCATGGATGAATACGTTGGAGGAATAGGTTCCCACTATACGACTAACGAGCCTTTATTGTCTCGCGGCTTGGAGTTGCTTGAAATGCTCAAGGAAGATCTTAATCACATTGGCGCCGAAGATCTCCACCAGCTGCAGCGAGCATGGGAGCTCCATCATCGAGTACTGGCATCCGAATCGGTCGCACATCACACCATGTTCCGTAAAGAGACACGATGGCCCGGTTATTATTATAGAGCTGATCATCCAAAGCTGGACGATGAAGATTGGCACTGTTTCACGTTGTCTCGCTTTGATTCCGAATCTGGAAATTGGGAAATGGAAAAAGCGCCGGTCTACCACATCGTCGATTAGCGCAACTTCGGACTAGAGACAAGTTAAAATATCAATCGCACAAACTCCGATCGTCACGTCCGAATTTGTGCTCTAAAAACAACTAGATTGATTGTCGGACCGCTGGACGAATGACTAACCCGAACGATCCTTGTTTATTTTGCACACCACGCGGTGTAACCCGACGTAACGAGCTGGCCTACTGCTCACGCGATACTTATCCTGTCAGCCAAGGCCATTCGTTGGTTATTCCATTCCGGCATTGTGCAAGCTTCTTTGAGCTCGAATCGGATGAGGCGGCAGCTTGCATGGAATTATTGATGTGCGAGCAAGCGGCGGTAAATGAGCAATTCAATCCTGATGGCTACAACATAGGTGTTAACGTCGGCAAAGCAGGAGGGCAAAGTATCTTCCATGTACACATTCATCTCATCCCACGCTATGCGGGAGACTCACCATATCCGCAGGGTGGAGTTCGCAAAATTCTGCCAGAGAAGTCAAATTATCCCCGCCATAAATCCTAAGTTGCAGCCAACATCAAACTACGCACCCGCGAAACACCAACATTGCTGTTCTAAGAAATACATTTTCTGGCGGGCCCGGGTTATCTATGCGAATCTTAAATAATTTTATTGTGGCATTACCTAGTGAAGCGGCACCGCTGATTGATTCTCTTGAACTTTCGCGATGCAGTGAATCGTCTAAGGTAAAACTTTACCGGCGTGATAATTATCGTCTTATCATATGTGGCATTGGTAAAACCGCCGCCGCCGCCGCTGTCGG
>CAYFFH010000267.1:0-4718 GCA_964342175.1 uncultured Enterobacteriaceae bacterium
GTCGGGCGGGAGATCGTCAGATTAATACACCATCGATTGGATTAACTCATAATCTGGGTGGTGCGCCAAATCGTAACGTGGCGAGTGTGTCGATTTTAGGACTACATTCAACCTAGCCTATACGGGACGTGGGTTAAAGCGGGGACAATAAGGATGGAAACGTATCGATCCCCTTGGGAAACTGAAGATCATTCGATTTTCAGGGATTCTGTTCGAAAATTCATAGAATCAGAATTTGTACCGAATCGGGAACGTTGGATTGAACGCAAGCATATGGAGCCGGAATATTGGCAAAAGGCGGGGGCGATCGGCATGCTGTGCCCGGATATTCCCGATGTCTACGGTGGTGCTGGGGGAGACTTTGGGTTTGATGCAATAACTTATGAGGAATTACAGCGAGCGTGCGTTTCGAGCTTTGGTAATGGAATTCAAAGTATTGTTGCTCACTATTTGTTGGTTTATGGAACCGAAGAACAAAAACTACGCTGGCTTCCGGGTATGGCATCAGGTGAGATCATATCTGCAATTGCAATGACGGAGCCCGGGACGGGATCGGACCTTCAGGCCGTTAGGACATCTGCCCTGCGTGATGGTGACGAATACGTGATTAACGGTTCGAAGACCTTCATCACAAATGGGTATAACGCAAACCTAATCTGTGTCATTTGCAAAACAGATCCTAGTGAGCGAGCTAAAGGTATCTCCCTAGTCATGCTTGAAACGGATGGGCTTGATGGTTTTAGCCGTAATCCGCCATTGGCGAAGATTGGCATGAAAGGGCAAGACACGTCAGAACTGTTTTTCAATGATTGCCGCGTGCCAGTAGAAAACCTTCTAGGCAGCAAAGAAGGGCAAGGGTTTTACCAACTAATGGCACAATTGCCTCGGGAGCGGCTGATCGTTGGTCTTGGAAGTGTGGCGATCATGGAGGCCGCTCTCAACGCAACTATCGAATACACGAAAGGACGCAACGCTTTCGGGAAAGCGATCATTGAGTTTCAGAATACCAAGTTCACGCTGGCAGAAAAGCTGACCGAAACCAAGATTGCTCGTGTATTCATTGATCATTGCATCAAACAACTTATCTTGGGTCAACTTGATGCCGAGACAGCATCGATGGCGAAGTGGTGGTGCTCTGAAAAGCAATTCGATCTTGTAAACGAATGTCTTCAGTTACACGGTGGTTACGGCTATATGATGGAGTATCCGATCGCGCATTACTTTACAGACTCGCGGGTACAGATGATCTATGCAGGTAGCAATGAAATCATGAAGGAGTTGATTTCACGTTCGCTGTAAATGGATCGGGTCTGACAATATGCCGTATTTCATTTGGTGGCTCAAATCCGAAATGTCTGTGAATCACGTCGAGGCTAAATTCGAGATGTTTTTTTGGAGGATTTGCTTTCAATAATGCTTAGTAAAACTAACTTGTTCAGCGAATTTGCTGCGAACTGGGACCCGGAGGCATTATTCCTCACCACCCCAGACGGAAAGTTATTTTATTATAGCGATGTTCTTAAGCTGAGCGGCCAAGTATGCCAATTCCTAATAGATATTGGTCTAAGTGCGGGTGATAGAGTATCAGTTCAAGCAGAGAAATCGCTTGACTATTTGTGGCTTTATCTTGGATGTCTGCGTGGTGGATTTGTTTTCCATCCCCTAAACCCTGCCTATACAAAACACGAGCTCCAGTATTTTTTTACAGACGCACAGCCCACGCTGGTTATTTATGATCCGACGAATAAATCTTCGGCAAATGAGGTCGCAGGGGCTCTCGGAGTTCCGCACCTGTATACGCTTGAGTCTGATGGGAGCGGGACATTTCGTGAAAACTACGAAAACGCGACAACAAGAAACGTAGTAGAAGATACTCGAGCGGACGAGATCGCGGCGCTGCTATATTCATCAGGTACGACGGGCCTACCCAAAGGCATCCCATTGACGCATGGTGGTATCGCTGTTAACGCCCGCGAGCTTGCAAATGCATGGGGGTTTTCGGATGAAGATGTGTTGCTGCATGCGCTACCCATGTTTCACACCCATGGGCTGTTTATCGCACTTAATTGTACCTTTATGACAGGTTCCGGAGTGCGTTATCTCCCGAAATTTGATGTCCAGACGGTGATAGAGGAATTCTCGAACTCTACTGTCATGATGGGCGTGCCAACCTTCTACACTCGACTCCTTCAATCATCACGATTGGAGCGTCAGACATGTCAATCAATTCGCCTATTTACATCAGGCTCTGCACCTCTACGAGAAGATACGTTTTTTGAATTCAAATCGCGCACAGGGCACACGATCGTAGAGCGTTATGGTATGTCGGAAACTATAGTTCTAACAACCAATCCGATCGATGGAGAACGAAAAGCAGGCACGGTGGGCATCCCGTTACCGAGTGTCGATCTCCGGATAGTTGATGATAACCAGCAATCTTTGCCTAACATGGAGATAGGGCGGATCCAAGTTCGTGGGCCAAGTGTGTTTACAGAGTACTGGCGCAAACCCGAAAAAACTAAAGAAGATTTCACTGTAGATCTTTTCTTTGATACCGGGGACCAAGGTTGTATGGACGAGGACGAATATGTTTCGATAGTGGGTCGCGCTAAGGATTTGATTATCAGTGGTGGCCTTAATGTTTATCCAATCGAAGTAGAACAAGTGTTAAATGAATGTCCGATGATTCTAGAAACTGCTGTGATCGGCGTGCCTCATGTGGATTTTGGCGAAGCCGTGATCGCTATAGTGACTGTGCGTGACGGCAAGGAATTTGATGAAGCACAGATACGTGAATTCTGTCGAGAACGAGTCGCTAACTTTAAGTTACCAAAAAAAGTGATAGTGCTGGACGACTTGCCGCGCAATGTCATGGGAAAGGTGCAGAAAAATCTACTGAGAGAACGGTATTCTGAATTAATGAATGACGACTAAGAAGGTGTGCTGAATAGGACGTTAGGTGGTGTGCTCGTAAATGGATTTACGAAGACAATTTGAGAAATACACTGGAGGAGATGACCGATCACTCAAGAGATCCCAAGATCTCAGGACGTCTTTAAACCGGCGTCACTGGTGCATGATGGCTTCAAGCTATATTACGAAACATGCGGGCCGCCGGACGGGGTGCCATTGTTTCTTGTTGCCGGATCCGGAGAGCAAATCGGGTCAGTCGAATTCCCTAACGAACAATGTAGTCTTTTTGTCGAACATGGGTTTCGTGTCATCCGGATGGATAATCGCGATGCGGGCCTATCGGTTCCGATCACCCAGCTTCCGGATATCAATATGCGGGAAGCTTTAGCGCAAGGCAGTGCCTTTTCACCGGTACCATACAATCGAATGGAAATGGCGGATGATATTGTGGCGGTGCTCGATGATATTGGGATCCGGAGCGCTCATCTTGTTGGCGCATCTATGGGCGGGTTTCTCGTGCGGTGGGTTGCGGTTCGGCACCCTGAACGTGTCGCGTCGTTGACCATTGTTATGAGTGGCGCTGGAGCCGCTGCCGGTGAAGACGGTCCACAGTTCGAAATGTCGGTTGTAAAGCGACTCCTGATACTTACCGAGCGGCATGAGCGAACCAAAGCGATAGAACGTAACATTGAACTATGGCGATGGTTGTGGGGTGACAAATATCCATTCGAAGAAGACTTCGTTCGGACGCGAGTGGGTTATGCATATGATCGTTCTTACCGTCCTGAGGGGTTCGCCCGGCAGTCCCTATCAAGTATTCGCTCTCCAGGCTTATGGGAAGCCCAAAAAGGGATTTCATGCCCGACGCTCGTGGTCCATGGTGAGTCCGATCCTTGTTTTAATGTTGAGCACGCACTTGCGATCGCCGGCTCAATTACAGGTGCAAAATTATGGATTGACCCTAGAATGGGGCACATAATGCATCGAGAGCAATGGCAGGACTTGGCAATTAAAATAAAACACCTAACACAGAAGGGTGATGAATCCTAAAATTACGGAGAAAAACATGGCCTTACCCAGCAACAAATCTAGCGCGAATATTTCCTACAATCCAAAAACGATTGGATACAGTGTTGTTCATGATGCTCCTGAGGTTAACGATAATCATCGGAGAGGTGAAGTTTACTTTTCTGAAGAGGTGCAAAAGACCGAAATCGAAAAAATATTTATGAAGGAATGGTTGCTTGCTGGTCGGGTTGAGGAATGCGAGAAGCCCGGTGATTATTTTACATATCGTGTTGGTGATGAACCATTCGTCGTTGTGAAGGAGAAGGACGGCAATATTCAAGCCTTTGCGAATGTTTGCCGACATCGTGGGGTTCAGGTCGCTTGGGAATCGGGAAATACAAAATACTTTTCCTGCCCTTACCATGGCTGGGTGTACGATACGAGCGGAAGGTTAGTCGATGCCCAATACTTAGAAAAATCTAAAACCTTTCAAAAAGAAAATTGCCGGTTACCGATTATAAAAACAGCGGTTTGGGAGGGTTTTATTTTTATCAACTTTGATCCCGACGCCCGTCCGCTTATGGATAGTTTGGAGCGGTGGGGCTTTCCGGAGGTATACGGACCTTACCAGATGGGTAGATTACGGCTTGCTACGAAGTTCAAAATGGACCTCGCGTGTAACTGGAAATTTCTCAATGAAAATTTGACTGACATCTATCATATTGCCGTACTTCATAGCGATTCGTTCGGGCCAAATCAGCCGCTTGACGGTTACCGGTACAAGGTTTTTGACGGAG
>CAYFFH010000268.1:0-4716 GCA_964342175.1 uncultured Enterobacteriaceae bacterium
CGCGGAGGCGAAAAGTGGGGTTGTTGTGGTTTTAAGAAACCAAATTACTAGCACGGAATTAATACAAAAGGCGCAACGTTACGCGAGTCAGCCCGAGGTTGAAAACCTACATAATGAGCAAAGATCTCTTGATGCTTGGCGTCAAGTTGGGTTGGGTGCACAGATACTAGCAGACGTCGGAGTCAAGAAAATGCTCGTGATGAGCAATCCGAGAAAATATCACGCGATATCCGGGTTCGGTTTAGAAATCGTCGAATACGTGAAATAAAAGGCGAACGACAATGAATGTAGCAAAAACGATTGAAGGTCAGTTGATTCTGGAAAAAAGCGCGAAGATTGCCGTCATTTGCGGACGATTTAATAGCCTGATTGTTGACCAATTAGAGACCGGGTGTGTGGATATGCTCCAACGCCACGGGATCCACGCAGATGATCTTACGATTATCAGGGTTCCTGGTGCATTTGAAATGCCTATTGTTGCTCGGAAGGTTGCTAACCGTGGTGAATTCGAAGCCATAATAGCGCTTGGCGCAGTGATACGTGGTGATACACCGCATTTCGAACATGTCGCAGGCGCTTGCTCAGGTGGTCTTTCAAGTGTTGCGACCGACACTGGTATTCCAGTGATTTTCGGCGTGTTGACGGTGGATTCGATCGAACAAGCGATTGAACGCGCCGGCGCTAAGGCTGGCAACAAGGGTGCAGATGCGGCGGTCGCTGGAATTGAGATGATATCCGTGATTCGCCAACTGTAAATATGCCCCACGCTGGCTCAAAGCACGGACGTGTTCGGGCTAGACGCTGTGCTGTCCAAGGTCTGTATCAGTGGGGAGTAACCAAGGCCTCGCCTCGTGACATTGTCCGGGAATTTGTTGCAGATCGCGAGATGATCAAAGTGGATATTGATTACTTTACGGAATTAATGCGTGAAGTTCCTGCTAAATTCAATGATCTATTTGCTAGTATTGAACCTACTATTGACAGAAGTTGGGCGCAAATTGGGCCGGTCGAACAAAGTATTCTTTTGATCGGAACCTATGAACTGCAGTATTGTGAGCACATACCATGGCGTGTCGTCCTCAACGAAGGTGTGGAGTTGTGCAAAATGTTTGGTCCTGAGGATGCACATAAATATATCAACGGTGTTCTCGAAAAAATCGCGCGCAGTTGCCGACTGATTGAAGTGGATGGGAATCTGACGAAAAATACCTAATCCCTTATCGATTCCTGTCGGGAAATTATCTGGCACACAGAAATTTGCGAGGGAACACGTCAACGTCCCTTTTGTTTTCCAAAGTACGTCGAAAAATTTGGGGTGTTATACCTTATCTAAGACAACCGGCCATGGACGAATTTGAACTCATCAATCGCTTTTTCCGTCCCTTATGCGTCGATGTCGCTGAAAACGATATCGGAATCGGGGATGATGCGTCGGTTCTTACGGCGCCGAATAAACAGCAACTCGTTGTGACTACGGATACGCATGTCGAGTCTGTACATTTCCCAGCTGGTGCAAAACCCTACGATGTAGGATTCAGATCTTGTACTACGAGCCTTAGCGACATAGCAGCGATGGGTGCGACAGCGCGATGGGCGAGTTTAGCGTTGACAGTTCCGGATGCGAGTGATGGTTGGTTCGAGGGGTTTGCGGGAGGAGCGGCCGCCGCATTAAAACAATGTAAAGCAAGCTTGATCGGTGGGGATACAACTCGTGGGCCACTCGTAATAACTTGGAATATTATCGGTACGGTATTCCCTGGTACAGCATTGTTGCGCAGTGGGGCCCTGCCTGGCGATGGTATTTACGTATCGGGTACGCTGGGATCTTCGGCAGCGGCATTAACGTTCCCACTGACAGGTGCGCACTCCTATAAAGGTTTTCAGGCTAAGCTGCGCGATCGGTATTGGTACCCTCAACCGCGATTTGATATGGCACGCCGGCTTCGTTCAGTAGCATCGGCTTGCATTGATATTTCTGATGGTTTAATTGCCGATTTGACCCATCTCGCTCGCTCAAGCAATTGTGGTGCCGTTATCGACAGTGTCCAGGTGCCGATGGATTCTATTCTGATCGAGTTAGTAGGTATTGAGCGCGGACTGCAAATGGCTCTGACGGGGGGTGACGATTATGAGCTTTGTTTTACGGTAGCGCAAGAAAACGAAATGGAGTTAATGCGTCTCGGCAAGAAGTTAGATCTCTGCATTACCCGAATTGGGAGCATGGTTGAAGGTTCAGGTGTCCGAGTGATTGACGGATCCGATCAAGAAATAACTATCAACAGAACTGGTTACCGTCATTTCGAATAACCGCCCATTGGTTCCGGAGATTCCGCTGACCTCCAAAACTGGCAAGGAAAAATAATCGTCGGTAGAGTTTCCCAATCACCTTCGAATCCCCAAGTTACGAGTAGAATTTTAATTGCGGTAGAATAGATTGAACCGCAGTTGTAGTCGACGGAGACATTGGATGAGCCGCAGAAAAACTTTGTTAGTCACGATCTTGTTGCTTTCGGTGGCTGTAGCTGATGCGGATCAAACCAAGGTCGATGTTTGGCAGGGTTTCTTAAAACCTAAATATTTTCCCGACGCTGAACTTATCGTCGATGGTGGAGTGATTGAATTACGCACGCCGTACCGGGCAGAAGACGCGGCGGTGACGCCAGTTTCGATAACCGCCACGTTTCCGCAAACCAATGAGCGTTTTATTGAGAAGATTTATATGTTTGTGGACGAAAACCCGCAACCGTTGGTGGGCATATTTCACTTGACACGCTTGATGGCGCGCGCGGACTTGGCAATGCGCGTTAGATTCGACCAGTATACGAATATTCGTGCAGTAGCAGTTTTGAATAATGGTGAGCACCACTTAGTTAGTAATTTTGTTAAGGCTCAAGGTGGATGTTCCGCGCCGCTGGCTTCTGACTTCGCCGCCGCCATGGAAACTATTGGTACGATGAGATTCAGGTTGATTGGGAGACCGAATCAGGATGATACGGTTATCGGGCAGTTTATGTTGAGCCACCCAAACGTAACTGGAATGCAAAAGGATCAGAAAACGCAGCTGATTCGCCCGGCTCACTACGTCAAAAAAGTGAGTCTATACTATAATGATGAACCCATTTTCACGGCGGAGACAGGGTTTTCTATTAGTGCTAATCCGAGTTTTCGTTTCTTGTTTCGCCGGATGGGTGGCGGTAAGTTACGAGCCGAAGTAAGCGATTCAAAAGGTATGAATTGGACGCAAACATTTTCGGTGGAGATATGACGGGAAGATCTAGGGTAGATTCGAGAATTTAATGCTAAATGCGGGGAAGGGTGCTTCATGAGTAAAGAACGAGCGGCGGCAATACCAACTACGAAAATCGATAACGATCGCGTAATTGTGACGGAATGGCGTTTCGCTCCGGGGGCGGAGACTGGATGGCATCGGCACGGACACGACTATGTGGTTTGTCCGACTACCGATGGAACCCTTTTGTTGGAGAACCCCGACGGTAATGTCGAGGCTGAACTTAAGGTTGGCCAGCCTTACTTCCGTAACCTGGGAGTTGAGCACAATGTTATAAATGTAGGTGCGGGTGACATGGTTTTTATTGAAGTTGAGTTAAAGAACGCATAGCTGGGCGGGAGTAGGTTAACTATCGGTGTAAATTTTAATGGCCGATAAGTTTTTTGAGGAGGAGGGGTTGTATAAAATCGCACTGGGAATTTATTTATCGATAGTCGCTGTGCACGTGTTTGCGAACGATGAAAGTGCCGAGCGACACGTCGATTGTTCTGCATATTTTTTTATGGCCGCGAACGTGAAGAGTATGGCGGAATTCAGCACGTACTATGCTGGGGGCGAATACGGGTACAACATTGGGGTCCGTGCAGTTGGAGAAACGAAAGCATTAGAACGTTTTAACCTGACTAGCAATAGCATAGCGAAATTAATTGGACGCAATTGGCTCCAGTTCGATAAGGCTGACGAAAAATTTGGAGTTATTTGTGCGGATATCTTACGTGCAGCTAATAACCCTGACTGAAATATCAGTTATAACGAGAGACTCGGTCTGCTGTTTTAGGCTAGAGCAGAAACCAGACGGCCCAGAGTCCGGTGAGTGACATAGTCACCGTGTACGGTATTGCCATCCACACCATCTGACCGTAGGAAAGCCTAATCAACGGCGCGATTGCAGAGGTTAAAAGAAATAAAAACGCTGCCTGCCCGTTAGGGGTCGCCACCGATGGAATATTTGTTCCTGTGTTAATCGCGATTGCCAGTAGGTCGAATTGATCGCGTGTTATCGTGCCTTGCTCAAAAGCCTTCGCAACTTCTGTAATGTAGACCGTTGCGACAAAGACATTGTCGCTAATCATCGATAGAAACCCATTGGCGAGGTAGAACGCACTGGTTTGAGTTTTTCCTTCAAGTGTCAGGACCCAATCGATTACCGGCGTGAATAAATGCTGGTCATGGATTACGGCGACAATTCCAAAGAATACGACCAGTAGTGCGGTAAAGGGTAGCGCTTCTTCGAACGCGTGGCCTATTCGGTGCTCTTCAGTGATGCCATTAAACGCAGTTGCTAAGACGATTACGCATAGACCAATAACCCCGACTTCCGCTAGATGAAATCCGAGTGCAATTACCAGGAAGATAACCGTAATACCTTGGACGATCAGCTTGGCGATGTCTTCGTTCGTGCGGTTTTCGGTTTGATTGGAGTCGTA
>CAYFFH010000269.1:0-4691 GCA_964342175.1 uncultured Enterobacteriaceae bacterium
GTGCCATCACTCGCCGCAATAACAGTATCGGTGCAAGTGCCGCCGACATCGGTTGCGACGATATAGGGCATAGGACTAGCTGCGTTTGCAACCCTCGACTTATAATAATAGACCAGGATAACCGTACACCTGTCGTAATGGAACTCAAACTCGCGCGATCGTCTTAGTAGCAATCGCTCATTACTATCGGGGACCAATGGTGAACACACGAACGCACCGAAAAAGCAATAACGACTATAGCACTCCAGTTCCTTCTGGCTTATACGGTAGACCGCCCTACGAGTATCGCGACTCCACAATGCTATTAATCCAGTTTCAAACAGAACCGAAAATGTTGCGACGTCTTGTCCCAGATCCGCTAAAACCGAATAAAGATAATAATATGTTTGTGTCGGTCGGAAACTTTCTTTGTTCCGGAATCGGCCGCTACTATGAGGCACATATTTTCACCCATGCTAGCTTTAGAGGCCGCCTGCTCAATTACAGCGTGTATCTTATTTTAGACAGTGACGTTGCGATTGGCGCTGGACGTGAGATCTGGGGATTCCCGAAAAAACTCGGCCGCCTCTCTATGAAACTGCAGGGCGATGTAGTCGGCGCCACAGTCGAACGTAGCGGTAGGAGTTTAATTGATGCCACTATGCGGCTATCGGAATTTGCGGTGCCTGGAGAACTCAAAGGACCACCCGAATGGGTAGCGCGCAAACTCATTCCATCGGTATCGCTCGATGCACCACCCGAAGTCGATCAACTGACCTCGACAAGGCTAACGAATACCGCGCTACGAGAGGTCCATAAAGGACCCGCCAACCTGAGCTTCGGCACATCCCCGGCCGATGGGATCGCGAAAATCGCTGTTAGAAAAGTTATTGGCGGTTTTTATTACAACACGGACTTCACACTGGGCGGTGGCAGGGTACTGCATAACTATATCGCGAACGACTGACTGGCTACGACAAAACTAGTCCAATAACGGTTTTTCTCCGATAAACCGATCGAGCACATTTTTAGTGATCCGCGATACGTTATTCTCGTAGTTGTTATGTGACAAAGAGCCTGACCAGGCGATCGAACTCGTAGCAAACAGACCACCACCGTTCGATGTTGGATAGAACACCATGTCCGCTCTCACCATCGGGCTCTCGTGTCCACCAAGTCCGGGATAGTTGATCAGGAGTTCTTCGCAGACCACGAGATAGATATCGGTATGTTTTTCCGACGACGCGAGCACATACGCACCCGGGGGTGTTCCAAGGCTTGTATCGGCGCGATCGAGTTCGAGCCCTGCGGCGCCCCCACCGATAAGCCCGAAATCGCCGATCCGTTCGTTCTTACCTACGCCGTCCATGATCCAGCGGATCTCCTTCTTGTAACTGTCAGGTTTGCGCGCGTAATAGGACGAAATGTCGAACCCCTGAGCGCTGAATCCAGTGCCAACAATACACTGTGGTGCGCGTCCGTTACGTCGCCATAACCCGCCATACTCTCCGGTAAATGAATGATAATACTCGCCCGTACGTGCTTCCCAGGCGCGAATACCACCTTCCGCGCGACGTACTTCCATCACCCCCGGCAATTCTGAATGATACGCGATACGCCAATACCAACCATTGCCACCTAGATACATCAGCCGACCGCCGGTTTGCTGATAGGCATCCATCGCATCCCACATTTGACGCGATTGATATTCTGGGTGCGACGACGAGAGCACGGCGTCATATCCCGCTATCGCCGCTAAGCCATCACGATGCAATTCTTCATCTGTCACTACGTCATATTCATAACCCAACGCCTCAAGCCAGGCGATGATGTGGGTATCGGCATTAAACTGCCAGAGTGCGGATCCCTTACCACCAATCCACGCGCGACACTTTGGTCGCATATTCAAGATCGGACGTAGACGGGACGAGTAGCAGATCCCGGATCCGTCGCTGTGAGTGTCATAACAGCTCGCACCGTACTCGCGATGTTCATGACGATAGATGTCTTGCCGATCATGCTCCAACAAGCGCCCGCTCAAGAGTTGCGCGATAGGGACATCTACGGCCATGTGTTCGTTGGCATAAGCCATATAACTACCTGTGGGTAGTAAGAAGCATATTTTTGCTGTAACCGCGCCGCGCGGCGGTAGGACCGCAAACGGGACATAATCTTCAGAGTCGCCATCATCACCGCAACGCAGACGTGCAGCATATAAGCCACTTTTCAGTTTCTTAGGTACGACTAGCGAAAAATCGACTTCCCAGCCGGCATCGTAGAGATCATCGTCGTGAAAATGAATCGCACCATATTGTTCAGGCTGATGTCTCCAGGACATCTCATCACCGCTCCAATTCCATCCAGTCATACCTCGTGCTGGAAGGTTGACAATCTCACCGTGCAGCCGATTTTGCGTGATATCCCGCACACAAGTTCCGGTAATGTCGGCCGAAAAATCCCACGCTGCGGCAACATCGTCCGTCAGGGCACTCGGAACGACATTCCTTTTTAGCGCCTCCATTTCACCCAGATCAAGGGCGCGTGAGGCAATCCTCGGGCTGTCAATCTTGCCGTTGTAGTGATGCTCGCAGACAATGCGTCCCTTATCATGGCGCACAAATTGGGCACCCAGAGTGACTAGATAGTTATGTATGGGAAACTTGCCGAACTTCGCGACGCGTTTCTGCCGCGCTTGGTCGTTGCAACCAACATGCGTGTGCAACGGTTCCTGAATCAGCTGGATCGTTTTGGTTTTAGCATCGAAACTGGCGGCAATGAAATACCATTCCTGCATAAGTAGCGGCTTACCCGTCGCAAATGTTTGCACTTTACCTTTGCCGGCACCCAGGGTTAGGCCAACACCACCATTATCCGCTTCGATTACCAACTGCGCACCGCTTTGCTCGACGTGAGACCAATTAGAGATGACCGTTTGTCGACCTTTCTCCGGCGTTGTTGGCCAAATAAATGCCTGAAGGGTGAAACTTCGCAGTCGAGTAAATACCTCGGCGTTACCGATCTCCACGAATGAACCCGCGTGAATCCGCTGCCTGCGCCCCTTATAGGTTCCACTTACAGCCGTCCGGATCACTTTTTCCTTGTAACCCGGGCCATCAGGGTTCGTATCGCCACAAATCAGCTTAACGATGTCTGCCTTAAATGATTTGGCACCGCAGTTGACCATGAAATTAATCGTTTCACCTGGAGCAACGCTCACGTGATCTGCGTACGCGGTTATCTTCATCATTGAATCAACTCTCTAGTTGGGTCTAGTATCGCCGAAAGTTTGATCACTTCACTAGCGTTTCACCGGTCAAGGCTTTCCACCGTAATTTGAATACGTGCCATTCAGCGTCAACCAAGTTCGCAAACCGTTTTGGTAGCAACTTTATCGGCTCACCTCTTACCCCTGTGGTTTTTGCTAGTTGCCACTGCCGATTTGGATCGAGAACGACTAAGCAATGCTTACCCGCCATCGGAGCACCACGGAGGCGATTTAATAATCGTTGGAGATCGGGACTATGGTGCCCGATAGGATTCTGTTTGAATTCCTCGATGAGGAGTCGATCATCCGGCGTCGGAAAATAATTTTCCTGGGCGTGCTTGTACTTTGCCATCGTCTGCCTTCCCCGACAATTAATGAAAGTGCTGGGATCCTAGTATACCTTGTACCCCAAGCGACGCACCTAAACGTGAGGGGACAGAACCGCCAAATTAAATTTAGCCTAATTCCGAATTGCGTCAGAATCTTCCTTCGTTTTCGTCGCCGCAATTAATTAACGCATCGACACCGTGAGGCTATAAGCGGGGAAAGTTTACATGCGACTGGAACTACCATTTCGCTAACGCTGGCTAGGCCTAGTTCATTCTTGCACATCACGCACAACAGTTTGCTCGCCGGTGGTGCCACGATTCAAACGATTCTTAGTCATATCGGCTTCATACGGTTGACCAAAGCGCTGCCACATGTCAGGACCAATAGCAGTTAAACCACCATCGATCGTAATCGCTTCACCCGTGACGAAGCGCGAATCGTCGCATGCCAGGTATACAACCGTCCCAGCAATATCATTCCCCGTCCCGTGGTCAGGCCATGGTTGCAATCCATCGAGATGCGCACCGGCTTGCTCCGTCGACACCTTTGGTGATTTTGTCAGACCCGTCAGAATAAACCCTGGACAAATCGCATTGACTCGCACACGTTCATCGGCGAGCTGGACCGAGGCACTCTTGGTCATGTTGATTACCGCCGCCTTAGCTGCTGAATAGGCCAATGGGCCGCAACCACCGCTGAGGCCGGCAACCGAGGCCGTATTGACAATGACGCCACCCTCGCCTTGTAGCCGAAATATACGTGCGGCGTGTTTGATACCGAAAAACACACCTTTTACCAGCACATCGAAAGTGTAATCCCATTCGTCCTCTTCTACGTCCCAAATTGGCCCGATCACCCCGCCTACACCGGCGTTGTTGAATACAATGTCGAGTTGACCGAATCTGTCACATGCACATTCAATCATTGACTTAACGTCCGACTCGCTAGCGACATCGACCTTTAGAAAACACACGTTGTCACCCTGGCCGGCAGCACTAGCAAGCGCTAACGTTTGCTCACCCTGTTCAGCGTTGAAATCGGCGACCACTACATGCGCTCCTTCCGCTAACATCCGCACCACGGTATCCCGCCCCATCCCACCTGCGCCGCCTGTAAC
>CAYFFH010000270.1:0-4661 GCA_964342175.1 uncultured Enterobacteriaceae bacterium
CCGCTCGTGGTAAATCTGACAGCATTGTCTTCATTTTCGACTGACGTTTGTCAACCATTTGAACTCTGTTGACGGGATCTGTCGAAACGAGTCCGAATTCATCGTGCTCGTTTCCGGTAACCAATGACATACCATCGGGTGTCCCGGGTATCGTGTACGGAGAGACACCATCCGCTGTAAACAAATATCGTTTGTAGGTCTCAAGTTCGCTCAAGCCTTCGCTATCGAGTCGTTTCCCCTGATCAATGACAACTCGTTGCAGATCTAATGGATCGATTGTCGCGGTGTTCTGAGATAATGCTTGATCAGAAGCAATAAAAACTGGGCATTGATAGCGTTGCGAAAGATTGCAGGCATCAACAGTTAGGTAAAAGCAATCTTCGGGGTTTCCCGGTGCTAATACGATCCGAGGAAAATCCCCATGACCGCCAAACACTAGTAAATTTATATCGCTTTGCTCTGGTTTGGTTGGCATCCCGGTACTCGGACCGCCGCGTTGCGCGTCAACAATTACTAGCGGAATTTCACCCATTCCCAATTGCCCGATACCTTCCTGCATAAGTGAAAGCCCTGGGCCACAAGTAGCTACCATCGTCCGGGTACCAGTTAGCGCTGAACCGATCGCCATATTTATTGCTGACAACTCATCTTCTGCTTGCCGCACTACGCCGCCAAATTGTGGTGACCATTTAATTAACCAATCCATGACGTCAGTGGAGGGAGTAATCGGATAACCCGCAAAAAAACGTCCCCCGGCAACCGAAAAACCAAAAGCCATTGCCTCGTTTCCAGTGATCAACATATGCGGCTTACGTTCTATTTTCTGGATCCGATAAAGACCTTTACCTTCGATATATCCAAGTTCATCGGCGAGTGAAAGACCAACGGCAAGCGCATCAAGGTTGTACTTCATGATCTGTGGCCCCATGCGCTTGAAGCGATCCTCGAATGAGACTCTCATGGTGTCATCTGGCAACCCGAGGATACGTCCAATGAGACCAAAACTAATACTATTTTTATATATGTCGCGTCGAAACGTTTTTACCGCCTGCCGGCTGAGCGGTGCACCAAAAGCACGGATCTCATCCCCCAATACCCCGTCCGGTAAGGGACCTCCTGAGTTGTCGTACAACACAATGCTGTTTTTATTTAACTGTCGGAGATTTTTTGGCACTGCATCAATATCAAAGGCCACGAGTAAGTCGATGTGATTTCCGATAGTGTAGCGTTCGCCCGAGAAGGCCCGCAGCGTTGCCGCTGTGATGCCACCTTTGATCCGAGACAACACATCGCGTTCGGTATAAACGCTCATGCCGTTTTTCCGCAAAACAGATGCAAGTAGGTTAACTACCGTAAGTGACCCGTCACCCCCCTGCCCAGACACAATCACGTTAAGATCCTCGAGATTTGGTTGGAGAGTCTCCTCATTCATGACGATGCCTCCTGATCCTGACTTTCCGTTCCCGGTTTAACCCAGCCTTTGTAAAAGTTCTTCGGGTCTAGATTGCCGATCTCTATACGTTCTTCCAGCGTCGGCATTAATGCAGGCAACGGACGATTCCGTTTGTATTTGGATAACCGCGCGAGTAGATCTCGTGCCTTTGGCTCATCGTCCATGGGAATTTCCTCGATCCAACCGGTTTTCAAAATCGACTGGTATGCCTCATGGCCTGCCTCAGTTCGGATCACGGTGAAAGTGTACCCATCAGGACCAATCCCACCAAGACCGATATCAGAGTTGTCTGCCGCATAGTCCATACAATACAAACACGCCGGCCGAGCATACTTCCCGAACGCTTTTAGAGATTTATTTTCTTCACGCCCATCATCTAGTTGAATAACAACTTTGCCTTTGATGTTAATGTTTTTTATCTCGGCTTTAGTAACTTCAAGATCATCGGCTAAAGATTGTATGCCATCCTCGGTGAAACTTTCAGAGCAGAACAAACCGATGACAAGCTTGATATTTTCTTGATACCACTTAGCAACATCGAGTCGGATACTACTAAATTGCTGCTGACGCACCCCGTCTACTTGGCACGGCACGCCAACAACGGCGATAGGCTTTATATCACTTTTCATTGCTTCAACCAAAGCAACCGTATTCGGTTGGTAGGTGTATCGCGAGCGTGCCCCCGCTATAATTTCTTCTTCCGTCGTCGCTATGTTGGCGGTGCCCATTTGTGGATTACCCGATACCTCGGTCCCAATAATTGCACCCTCTATATCGCCTTCGTTCAACATATGGATTAATAACGCGCTGCATAAGCCACCGTCTTGCCCAATAAAATTTGGTGCCTTTTCCGTAACGCGAACAAAACAACCGTAGTTAAACGGACCGAAACCCAAATCCTGAATGGGTTCCTTTAATTTGATCTGCTCTGGCAAATCCTTATCAACTGGCCGCAGCACCGGGCATACGTCCACGCATAGCTCACAGAAAACGCACGCGTCGTGGCGTGTATCGACTGGCTTCTCTTCAACGTAGTCAAACACATCCACCGGACAGATTGTCAGGCACGCTGCGCAACCGACACATTTCCCTGGAGTTACAACCTCTCTCATCAGCATGTCAACTGCCTTGAATCCGCCACGGTTGTACTCTGATCGCCAGGCGTAAGCCCACTCATTAGGATCGCTATTTTCGTCGCGCAGTAGTTTCTGATAGCGAGCCTGCACCTCGTCGGTCAAATCATCTAATTCCAAAGTGTTCTCCTTAATTCATTATTTTTAGACCAACAATCCGGCAGGTCCCAAAATGCTTGAAAATCGCCCATACTTAGCACTTACAACGGCTATTTCATTACTATGCTTTTTTTTAACCTTCGTAGGGAGCCAATGTGCTACTCCTCCGTCAAAATCTTAACAAATAAAAACCATGCCTAACTCATCGAAAAGGCACTTCGACCGCAACGTGTGGCTGGAGAAGGCGCTCGACGTTCTCTTCTCCCACGGAATCGCCCATGTAAAGGTCGAAACGTTAGCGCGCGAACTCAAAGTCACAAAAGGCAGCTTTTACTGGCATTTCAAAAATCGAAGCGAACTCTTGAATGGCATGGTCGACTGGTGGCGCGATAACCAAATCGCATTCCTCGAGGACCTTGACGAACAGCTTCTCGACGACCCAACACACCAAATAAAATCAGTCATCGGCTTTACTCACCACACTGACGATTCGCGTCATGATGTAGCCATGCGTGAGTTCGCTCGCATTGATCAATATGCAAAGAGTGCGGTAACCGAAATAGACCAGCGACGGATCGATTACCTGACCACCCTCTTCCGATCGGCGCAGTTTAGTTCAACCGAATCGTCCTTGCGTGCGCGTGCTTTATATTTTTATCAAGTCGGTGAATACACAACCTCCCTAAAAATCGATCCTGATCTCCGCGACGAAATCGCCAAGCGTAGATATAACCTACTCGTTAGCCCGCCATTCAACGAGTGATAGCTACGGACAGGCTTCCCTCAGCAACCTTTGGTAACTTTCTAGATACGTTAAATTTGGAGCGGTTTGCCCCGATGCAACAATCCATACGGTAGCGTATGTTCATGAGTTTAGACAACGCGATCCCCATTTGCAAGCACAATTCTATCACTTAGCGTATCTCCGCAAAACAGAGAGTTCAGCGACGAACTCCCCTATCATTCCTCTTTTCGGCGCAACTTCTATTACCTGGTTGTTGACCAGTAGAACGCGAATTTTTATCCTCAAACCGTGAAAACGGATAGCGACATTATAACGAATATGTCTCGCGCCTTTTCCACGAACTCTCCACACCCGTTCAGCTATTAGGCCACACTCAAGTTCTTCGACACACCTCTAACTCAATTCTGTTTCGCCTTTCTTCTTCAGATTTTGCACGAACTTCGTCGGCACTAAGGTCGGAAATAGTAGCTTGCTCTGCACGAATTAATTTTGAGCGGATATACTCTATCTCCCGTGCCTTGCGGATGATGTCATTTACTGCATCACTCTTGCTTGTGTATTCCTCGCTGGTAACCTGGGCCTTTAGCCATTCATCGTTCGGGCGCGTTAATGAGATACTTTGTCTTGGCATGACCTTAGCTCTCTTTTTTAAAAGATTAGTGGTGCTATATTACACCAAATATGCACCTACGCGTAACGATAATAAACCAACTAGATAACTTAGAAAAACCGCGCGAATTCAATCTGCAGGTAGTCATCACGATGGATACCGAAAAACGGATCGCTTTGATGCACGTCCCAAAATACACGGAACTCGGCTTCTACCTTCCATCGACTACCGATACGGCGACTCGCTTCGATATTGAAAAATCTTGAACGTCCGTTGAGATCAATACTAATGCCCCCGAGAACGGTTGTATCTTGCGTATCGTTAAAAACGAAACGAGCGCCCGTAAAGAAATCGTTATTAAATGGCAACAACGCTTTCTCGCCCCGATCGTCAAAGTGATACTCACCCAGAATGCCTAAATCCATTACGGTGTCGAACAATCCGACAAATGTATATTCAAACCCACCAACAGCCGCAAGATAAACGTCACCTTGTCCTGAACGCCGTATAGCTTCGAACTTTAGTAGCCAATTACCCTTTGTTGCCTGCACATCGGTCCCGGTTTGGTGGATCAGATCATAGTGTGGGGCTAGGACAGTCTCGCGCGAACCCGTTTGCCTG
>CAYFFH010000271.1:0-4659 GCA_964342175.1 uncultured Enterobacteriaceae bacterium
GTACCGTCATTGCGACGCGTCTACTTGATCGAAAATTCCCCCAAACGCGTGACGGCTATTCGAACCTTTCGTCGTCTTCAGTTGTCAAAAAGCCAAACTTGAAAGCCATTTAGTAGATCGAAGAATCGAAATCAGCTGAATTTATTTGCAGTTTTCTAAGCAGGCCTAGAACCAACAAGAGAGAATAATATGTCAGTCGTATCTAGATCCGCACAACCCACAACGAAAAGTATGACTAACCCGTTCAAATGGGATGACCCATTTTTGCTCGAGGCCGACCTAAGCGACGAAGAGCGGTTGGTACAGGCGACCGCAAGAAAATTTTCTCAAGAGAAGCTACAACCAAGGGTTTTGAGCGACTTCCGTAATGAGTCATTCGATCGTGAAATTATGTGTGGGTTGGGCGAACTCGGCTTGCTCGGAGTCACCTTACCCGAAAAATATGGATGTGCTGATCTTGGTTACGTGTGCTACGGATTGATTGCGCGCGAAATTGAGCGAGTAGACTCAGGCTATCGTTCAGCTGCTAGTGTGCAGTCTTCGCTTGTGATGCATCCGATCAATGCATATGGAGACGAAGCACAGCGTGAAAAGTATTTGCCGAAGCTTGCGAGCGGTGAGTGGATCGGCTGCTTCGGGCTGACGGAGCCCGATCATGGATCTGATGCGGGCTCGATGAAATCACAGGCGAAATCGGTGAAAGGTGGTTATCAAATCACTGGTAATAAAATGTGGATTTCAAACTCTCCGATTGCTGACGTGATGATTGTGTGGGCAAAAGACGAAGAGGGAGTTATTCGCGGTTTTATCCTAGAGCGAGGTATGAAGGGACTTTCAACGCCAAAGATTGAGGGTAAATTCTCCATGCGTGCTTCGACTACTGGGGAGATCGTGATGGATGAGGTATTTGTTCCGGAAGAGAACAAATTACCCAATGCTCGCGGATTAGGCGGGCCGTTTGGGTGCTTAAACAGTGCTCGATACGGTATCTCTTGGGGTGCGATGGGGGCAGCTGAGGCTTGCTGGCATGCGGCACGCAACTACACGCTCGAACGCACGCAGTTCGGTCGCCCGCTAGCTGCGAACCAATTGGTCCAAAAAAAGCTAGCCGATATGCAAATCGAAATCACTTTAGGATTAAATGCTTCTCTGCGCGTAGGACGCTTGATTGAGCGCGGGGAAGGGGCAGCTGAGATGATCTCGATGGTGAAGCGAAATAATGCAGGTAAGGCATTAGATATTGCGCGCACTGCTCGCGATATGCACGGCGGTAACGGCATATCGGATGAATATCACGTGATTCGCCACATGCTCAACCTCGAGTCTGTGAATACGTACGAAGGGACGCACGACGTACACGCGTTGATACTCGGGCGAGCCCAAACCGGTATTCAAGCGTTTACCGGCGCTTGATACGCAGTTCGGGTGATCGAAGATTCAGATCAAGAAGGCACACAAGTTAATTGAATTTTTTCGATTGTGGTGGCACCACACGGTCAAGGTGATTAAAGAGACTCCACGATCACTGACGGGCCAAACTAATTTGATGGTAAACACTCATTCCGATTGCCGAGTTACCAATATAGCTAAATCGAACAGTTCCGGGAGGCTTTAATCCAGAACAGTTTTGTTCCTTACCGCATTTACATTCGGTTAATCGGTGGCGATTGGTAGGAAAATCAGTAGTTCCGTTGCTGCGATAACCTGTTGCAGTGTGAACCGGTGGATCGACTAAACCAGGACTGACCTATCAAATGTTCCAAGCGTCTGCCCGACCTCGACACGTGAGCCCTGCGCAAGCATAGGTCTCCAGCTTAGTGTTTCAGGTTCGACCAGGATTATGACCGTCGACCCCATATTGAATCGGCCTAGCTCCATACCTTGTTCTATAACCGGGTTCGCAGCGTTTGGTTCGATAAAATAGGGCTCAGTGGGTCTGCCGGCACCGAGGATCGCGGCTCTAACATCGCAGCAGGTGAGTTCCATCGAGGAGACGAGGAATGCGCCTACGAGTATTACTATCACTCTTCCTGATTCCGAACAAATTTCGAGGATGAGACGCTCATTACGTGCGAAGAGTTGATCAACACAGCGCGCCGTTCGATCATTTACCGAAAACAGGCGTCCTGGCACATATCGGATCTGTGTGATCGTACCCGTGATTGGTGCGTGAACCCGATGGTAATCTTGAGGGGCTAAATAGATCGTCGCGAAACTTCCATTGTTAAATCTTTGTGAGTTGGCATCATCACCTGCAAGCAAAGCGTTAAGTGAGTAATAACGCCCTTTGGCTTGCACTAAACGATTGTTTTCTGTTTTGCCGAGTTGGCTGATTACCCCATCCGCCGGGCATACCAGAGCGCTGGTTGCTTCTTGAATAGGCCTTGCTCCTGGACGTAGAGCTCGGGTGAAGAAGTCGTTGAACGACTCATAGTCAGATAAATGAGAGCGATCGGCCTCGTCAAGATCAACCTTATAACGGAGCAGAAACAAGTGGATAAGCAGAGTTTTTAATAATTTGTTCTTGTTTTGAGCTATACCCCAGGCAATCCGAGAGAGTGTGTGATGGGGCACAATCCGTTGTGGCGATGTTATTAGGTGTTCTAGATAGCTCATTTTCGAGGTACGAAAAGTACTCGGCTATTGGCCATATACGACTGCAAAATCCACTTGGATCGAAGTGCCGTCGCTACAAATAAAACTGAGTTCCACGTTCTGTCCGTGCAGTAGCGGTTCGGTTGGCGAGACTAACATTAGATGCGCATTCCCGGGAGTGAACGAGGCAATTTTGTTAGGCGGGACAAGTAGCTTGGGCATAGGCGCCATGTGTTTTTGATCGCGAACTCCCACAACTCGATGCATCGCAACTTCGGCGCAACAAGAACTTTCGATTCGCTCAATAACGATTGATTTTGATCCAGTATTTTTTAACGTGAAATAACCGGCGGCGACACTGACAACCGGTGGCGGTTCTCGGATCCATGCATCGAGCACCTCGATGGTGTCGCACGAGAGACCTGTGCGCGGCACCATTAAAATTAGGCTCAACGTTGTCCAGCGCCTAGTGCAACATATCATCCTGCGTCCTCTACGAACGAGATAATTTGAACAAGGCGTTGGGTGATATCGTTCGCCTCGTGTGGTTGTGAAAATATTCCAACAAACCGCAAATGTGGATCAATCAACAAAACGGACGATGTATGATTCATATTGTAGTCGGCGGGCCCGGTAGTTTTAACCTTAAAGTAGACAACTCCAAATTGTCCGGTTAATTGTTTAATTCCCTCATCATCTGCAGTTGCTCCGATAAAATTGGGATTAAAATAATCGACATAGCTTTGTAATTTTTCTCTATCGTCGCGTGCTGGGTCCACCGAAACAAACAATACTTGAAATTTTTCAAAAATATCCTGATTGCTTTGCAAGCGTTGATAAACTTGGCTTAGTGTTGCGAGGGTTGTGGGGCAAATATCTGGACAGTTAGTAAATCCGAAAAAAATCAAAGTCCATCGACCGTGTAAATTGCGTTCAGTTACCGCATCACCATCGCCGTTAGTGAGCGAAAAAGAACCTATTGATGGCGGATCAGGCCACAACAGTCCCGTGACGTCGTATGCCGATTCATTGTGCCCTCTCGAAGCAATGTACATGCCCCCGAAAAATATTGCACATAGGGTGATGGTTGAAATAACGAGTTTAATATGCACAGGCAGTGAGATGTCTGTGTGATGCACCTTCGATGAATGACAGGTGCTCTATAGGGTGCACTCGTATGAAGTCAATTGAAGTTGGATTGGTTTGGTTGATCAGTAACATCGGACCATTATACCGTAAGGATCATAGTCTGAGCTCCTTACTGATCGAGTCTACGGTGACATTTTTATCTCTTTAAGCAAGCGATAGTAGACAGATCGTCGATATATTTATACGGACTCGGGCAAGACTTAGGTTAGTAAGCGAAGAGGTCGTCACACTAATACGACGCGGCTGGTGATTAAAGATAGGATCACCGGTCTTTCGAAGAGGGGAAACGTCGCTTGCTAAGATATCCCACCGCGGACCCTCTTATAGCGCGCTAGTAACGCTTTAGTAGATGGGTCGTGCGCGCTGGGGTTTGCACCCGATAATTCGTTCATGATCGAATTAGCCAAAGTTTTTCCCAGCTCGACACCCCATTGATCAAATGAATTAATATCCCAAATTATGCCCTGAACATAAGTTTTGTGTTCGAAAAGCGCGAGCAAGGCACCCAAGGATTCTGGTGTTAAGCTATCTGTGACAATAGTTGTGTTGGGGCGGTTTCCTGGCGTTTCGCGATGTGCCGACAGATCTATTTTCTCGGTCGGGTTTTCTGTGTCGTTAAACGTGTCGCGCTTCTGGCCACGCATCAAACTCTCTGCTTGAGCTACACAATTCGCTACCAACATATCGTGATGTTCCTGACTTGAACGTTGGTGGGTAAGTACTAGGATGAAATCAGTCGATGTTTTCCGCGTGCCCTGGTGCATCTGTTGGAAGAAAGCATGCTGCGCATTTGTTCCGATGCCCCCCCAAACAATCGGTACAGTATGGTAGTCGGTGAGTGTATTTTTAAGAGTTATGCGTTTCCCGTTACTTTCCATTTCAAGTTGTTGTAGGTACGCAGGAAGAAGTCTTAGC
>CAYFFH010000272.1:0-4649 GCA_964342175.1 uncultured Enterobacteriaceae bacterium
CCTTTTCCAAACCCAACTACACCGCCTTTACCTTCGCCTACAATCGCATAGGAATGAGGAGGGTTACTATCGCACACGCTCAGTTTACTTTTGAATTTCGCTTTTACCGGACCGAACTTCGCGATCACATCACATTCGTACTCGTCGTCGCCAATTTGGGAAATAGACTCGCAGCCCGGGATACACGCACGCAATACTTCCGGATCATTAAGATCCTGCCACACGTGTTGCGGCGCAGCGTCAATCCAGTATTCTCCTTGTATTTCCATGCGTGCTCCTGCACAAGAAAGTTAGCCCTTATGGTGCGTTCGACTATAGTTAAGATGGGGCATTCTTTCGTGGGACACGGCCATCAAGCGTTTTGCGGCTTTGCGGCCGTACAAAGCGATCATACCATAGTGGTGCTTAGCCATTACCTCGATTGGGGCTACCTTCCGGTGGTTTGAGGCTTATATTACGACTAGCCCGAATCTAACCAGCATTTAGGTAAAAAACTTTCTGCGGTACCGAAAAGCGTCTGGCAAACTCTATTTGTCTGATTATTAACATTTTTATATAAAATATCGTTTTCTTTTCAATGCTGGATCCAAGTCGTATATTGACTCGGCGGCCACACTACAACACTATTCGGTTCGCTACAGCGCGAAATCAAATAACAATTGCGCCCAGCTTCCCTGAAATAATTAGCTTAACCCCATGGTCGACAAAAGACCCTGGCGATAAGGAATCTCGCATGAGTAGTAAACCCGCTATAAAGCCGCAACCACTTGCCACACTAACTACAAACGGGCAGACCTATGAGCTCCCCATAATCACCGGAACCGTCGGTCCCAGCGTAATCGACGTGTCAGATCTGTATGCGCAGACCGACCAATTCACATATGACCCGGGATTTACTTCAACTGCAGCTTGCGAATCCAAGATTACATATATTGATGGAGATGCCGGTGTCCTGCTGTATCGCGGTTACCCCATCGCCGAACTAGCAGAAAAAAGTAATTTCGTCGAGATCGCTTTCCTACTTCTTACGGGCGAGTTGCCAAATAAGGCTGAATTCGAAGAGTTCAACCATGCCATCAGTCACCACACAATGGTCCACGAGCAATTGCTTAAATTCTTTTCTGGCTTTCGTCGTGATGCGCACCCGATGGCGATCATGTGCGGCGTCGTCGGAGCGCTGTCTGCATTTTATCACGACTCAACAGACATCAACGATACTTATCAACGGATGGTAGCGAGCCGCCGATTAATCGCCAAAATGCCGACAATTGCCGCGATGGCATTTAAATATTCAGTCGGGCAACCTTTTGTCTATCCGCGTAATAATCTCGATTACACGGCGAATTTTTTACACATGTGCTTCGCGATGCCAACCCAAGAGTACAAAGTGAATCCCGTCATCGCTCGCGCAATGGATCGGATCTTTATCCTACATGCCGATCACGAGCAAAATGCCTCGACCTCAACTGTTCGCTTGGCAAGTTCATCCGGTGCTAATCCCTTTGCGTGCGTCGCCGCTGGGATCGCCTGCCTCTGGGGACCAGCTCATGGCGGTGCCAATGAGGCCGCGCTAAATATGCTCGCTGAGATCGGTGAGGTCGATCGAATCCCGGAATACATCGCACGCGCGAAAGATAAAAATGATCCCTTCCGACTGATGGGTTTTGGTCATCGAGTCTACAGAAACTATGATCCCCGAGCGCGGGTGATGCAACAAACCTGCCATGAGGTTCTGAAGGAACTCGGTATTACCGATGATCCAATGTTAGATGTGGCCATAGAACTTGAACGCATCGCGCTGTCCGATGACTACTTCATCGAGAAAAAGCTCTACCCAAACATCGATTTCTATTCTGGAATTACTCTAAAAGCGATTGGCTTCCCAACCACAATGTTCACGGCTTTGTTTGCACTTGCACGCACGACTGGGTGGGTCGCGCAATGGAACGAGATGATCGAAGACCCGAGTCAGCGCATTGGCCGTCCTCGCCAGGTTTACGCGGGACATACTGAGCGTAACTACATCGAACTCGCCGCGCGCTGATATGACTAAGGAAGGCTAATAAACCTGCCAACTTAGTGGACCCTGGCATTGATCCTATCGAGATAGGCTTCCAGAAACAGAACTGCACGGTGCAATACTCGTGACACAGATTCTCGTCCAGGGCATTGGTAGCGTTGGCGGGTTAATTGCTGGCGAACTGATTCGTGCTGGGGAAAAGCTATGTCTCGTTACCGGGAATCAAGAAATCTCCACTGCGATCAACCGTAACGGAATTTCAATTTCGACCTCCGACGATGCCTATCGAGTTGCCGCCCGGGCTTATACCGATCTTCGCGAGATTCCTGTAGGACAATCCTTCGACTGCGCCTACCTCGCGATGATGGCCGGCAGCGTCGTCGATGCGGCACAGGAAGCGCTTCCGTTTCTCAACGAGGATGGTTACCTGGTATCGTTTCAAAATGGCTTTGTTGAAGAGGCCATTGGACAAGCTGTCGGTATCGAGCGTGTTATTAGCGCTACCGTTGCATTCGGTACAACCATGGAAGCCCCTGGTATATACCGACGCACTACGACCGGCCGACTCATAATTGGCGAAATGGATGGGCGCTTGAGTCCACGCCTAGGGGAACTGCGCGACACCTTAGCACTCGTCGTTGAAACCGAGATCAGCGATAACATCATCGGCGTGTTGTGGGGTAAATTGATCTGGAATGGCGCCGTGTCGTGCTTATGCGCGGTCTCCGGCAAATCGCTTGGAGATTTATTTGACTCTGAGATTGGCCGTGAACTATTCCTGCGGGCCTTCCGGGACTCGGTTGATACCGCCACTGCGCAAGGTGTCGATATCGAACATGTCATCATCGATCCCAATGACTACTACCTCGGTATCGCCGACAAGCCTTCAAAACGTGTCCAAATTTTGCGGCGTATGATGCAATTTGTGGAAACGTACGCCGGGGTTACGCCGTCGACGTTGAAAAGCCTTACGCGCGGCCGTAAAAGCGAGATTGACTTCCTCAATGGCTATATTTTAGAGAAAGCAACGGCGGCTGGACTCGAATCGTCGCTCAACGAGATAGTTATTAGAATGGTTCACGAGATCGAGGAGGGAAGTAGAAAAATTACCCCAAGTAACCTGGATGAACTGCTCGACACCCTTAGCAGTCGCAATTCGACACCGGTCTTTGAAGATATTTAGGATACCTCCCGACGCACGATTGCTGCTGCTTCGACCATCAATCGTAATTTGTGGAAAGCACTATCTCTCGTTAAGTATTTCATTCCACAATCCGGCGCCACAATGAGTCGTTCCGGTGATATAAAGGGTAGTGCACGACGTATCCGATTTGTAAGTACGGATAGCGACTCAACCTCATTGTTTGATAAGTCGACAACACCGAATACGATAGTCTTCTTTGCTAGCGCTGAGAAGACGCTAAGATCGAGATGTGGTTGCGCCGCCTCAACCGAGATTTGTTCGACATTACAATCGGCAAGCTGCTCCAAAAAAGTGTATGCCTTCGGCTTGGCTGGAGACACTATGAATCCGTACCCAAAACAAAGGTGGATCGCTGTTGTTACATTGATCCCTTCCACTGCACGATTAATCACCTTGACACCGTATCGATTGGCACCATCGGGATCTTGGCGTAGCCAGGGTTCATCCAACTGAATCACGTCCGCACCGCTCGCCTCCAAATCTCGCATCTCTTCATTGATCGCCTCCGCATACGCTGTAGCGGCGGCTTCTGGATCCCCATAATAATCGTCTCTTGCTTGTTTGCTTAGTGTGAACGGTCCCGGCAAAGTGACCTTGGTGAGCCGATCCGTATGCGCCTTTAAGAAGAGCAGATCGTCGACCTCGACAGGTCCGTTTCGCCGCACCGGCCCAATAATCCGAGGCATTGGGATGTCGTAGCCTTCCACTTTTCGTATAAAGGGGTCGCTCGTATCGATGCCTGATAGCGACGTCGCAAAACGGTTGGAGTAGCTTTCCCTCCGCATCTCACCGTCGGTAATGCACTCGACCCCCGCAAGTTCTTGATCTCGGATCGCGATCAAAGTTGCATCATTCTGCGCCTCTTCGAGAAATTCCCTGTTAATCCGCCAGATATCGTGCGCACGAACGCGTGGGACGACTTTAGCTTTGAGTACGTCATGGTCTACCAGCCAGCTTGGCTGAGGGTAGCTACCAATCACGGTCGTTCGCAAATTTTTCTCGCTCATGTCCAAGCAGCTGGGATTTATTTAAGAAAAGTTTAATACAAACGGGATCCTGAAGATCGCATTAGAACATTTTATGGGCGCGTTAAATGAATATTCCGAGACTTTGCACCGGCAACGTCGCGTGCGACAAAAGTACTTCGCGTCTAAGTAAACGCAATCCGCCAGTTGAACGATATAGTACGTCGTGCCGCTCAGCCGCGAGTATCGTATGTTCACTAACATCTCCACGCCCGTAGTAGACCAAGATGTTTGACGTCGCATTGATTGTGAGGGGATCCTTCACCTCCGCACGTAAGTTGCTGATCAGACGTCGCGTTCGAGATGGAGGATCCTCGCCCCAGGCACTCTTGGTCCCAAGGCGTGAAACTCGCATTTTAATCGACGTAATATCTTCCTTCATATGCCAGGCATCAGGAGG
>CAYFFH010000273.1:0-4403 GCA_964342175.1 uncultured Enterobacteriaceae bacterium
GCTTCCCGCACTATCGCGATTTCATCTAAGCGAACCTTTCTACCATCGGGTAAAGAACGCACCTCAATCTTGGCAACCTCCGATGCCGTCCGTTTCAAGCCAAGGCTCCGTACCTGTTGCTCACCACCCGCGATTTCCCCAGACGGAAGATCCTGAGACGACGCATTGATTCGCTCAGCAATTTCCGACAGTTTCAAATCGAACCTGCGCAAAACTGTCGGTTTCACCTCAACCCAAATTTCTTCATCCCGCGCACCGAATAGATCGATCTTGTCGATTCCCAAATCTAGCAGTTCATCCCTTATAGACTTCGCAATACGTTTTAACGAGCGCTCCGGGAATGGGCCGGAAATAACTAATTTCGATATCGTCTCGTAACGAATAATTCGACGAATTTCAGGTTCTTCCGTATCTTCAGGTAAAGTACGCAGCTGGCTGATAGCCGACTCAACATCGGCTAATGCTTCTTGCATATTATGACCAGCTTCGAACTCGATCGAGACACTAGCAATGCCTTCATACGACGACGAGGTAACCGTTTCGACCCCATTGAGAAATCGGACCGATGGTTCAATCGCTTGCACGATGTTACTGTCGACGTCCTCTGCAGACGCTCCAGGCCAACTCACAGTAACCGTGACGAAATCAATTCCGAAGTCCGGAAAGAACTGCCGGTTTATTTTCCCAGTCGCAAACAGTCCACACACGATCATAAGAGCGAAGAGAAGATTAGCTGCCGTAGGATGACGGGCAAATAAGGCTATAGGCCCAGACGGCGGTCTTGACGCGTCGGTCATTGTATTTGGAGCGTACTAACGCTGATCCCCGGCCCAATCCCCGGAAACTGCTCGGTGACTATCAGGGCGTCCGGACGGATTTTGCTTCGAATTAGAATCTTATCTCCGTATTCACGGATGACATTGACTTCGAACTCTACAAGCCTGGTATCTTCAACAACGTAGATAACCTGATTAGGAGAAACTGCAGTCGCCGGAAGTACTATAATATCCTCGTAGTTGACATCCGGAACCGACACCTCGACGAAAGCACCAGGTCGAAGAATTTCAGTCGGGCCGCCAGTTATACGGGCATATAAAATAACCCCACCGGTTGTCGAGTCGATCTCGGCGCCGACACGCTCGATCGCACCAGCATAGCTATGCGTCGTCTCTCCGAGTTGCCAAGACACAGTAATTTGCGTTCCATTTAATGGGTGGAGGTCCACACCAAGACTCCTAGGCGCCGTCCCCACAACTCTTGCATAGTCCGCATTTGGTAGTTCAAAACGCGTCTCCAAGCCTTCAGCATCGATTAAACGTCCAATACTTTCCCCAATTGCGACTCGCTTACCGGTTGCAACTACGATGTCTTGTAGAAAACCACTGAATGGCGCAACAACGGTGGTATCCGCAAGATCCCGTTCGGCTCGATCAAGATTTGCTCTGGCGCGCTCAATGACCGTCCGCTGCTGTTCGATTTTCGCGGCCAGACTTTCCATAGTTTGTTTGCGTTGCAGTTTCAACTGGCGCGCAGAGTTTAATGTAAGCTCAGCGTCATCGTATTCCTTTTCACTAACCTGGCTTTTCCGTACGAGGCTCGAAACACGATCACGATCGCGTTTATGTAATTCAATTTGCTTATCCAATAGCGTCAGCAAGCGACCATCGATATTGAGCTCTGATTTTAATTCACGCATCTTCGATTGCGCTTCAGTCAGGTCTGCTCGACGTTCTCTTACAACAATCTCGTATTCGAAGGGATCAATCTCCGCTAATCGACTACCCGCCGCGATATAAGCGCCATTTCTAAAAGATGGATCGAGATAAACTAACCGGCCCTCGACCATCGAGCGTAGTTCGGCTTCCCGACCAGAGACAATTTCGCCGTATACCAGCAGCTCCGGTCGGAGATCTTCGGACTTGGCGGGAACAACGGTAACCGGTCTAACCCGCTCCGCAGGGGGATTAGGGCGAGCCTTTGGACGAGTCTCCACGAGATATACACCGACGGCCAATCCGACGATTAGGACTGCGGAGGGGATCAAAAAACGAGATCGGATACTATTCATGAGTGCCATGTTATACGAACGAACACAAACTTTCGTTTGATCCGCGATTTCCTAAGTCCTTTCGAATAACCGAAGGTTGCAGCCATCATAATTTGGTCCAACTGATCTGTCGTCGAGGAGCAGCCTCGAATCATTTGAGTTTGAGTTGCTCAAAGTATCTAGAGCCTTCTCCAGAACATTACCGAATTGTAATGTAACCAACAGGAATCGTAGCGGTCGAAGCTCCTATGTTAGATACCCCTGACCGAGGAGAAATAAGTATGCATACACATGTAACAACACGTGGAAACCTAAACGTGACGGAGAAACATGTGGTATTGACACTCGCACTATTGTTGCTTGTATCCACGCGATTGTCCGCCGCGCAAGGTCAAATGCCTGATTTTGAACAGCTAGTCGAAGATCAGAGTTCGGCCGTTGTCAATATCCAAACTCGCCGCGCATTCTCGACTCGGCCTGCGATTCCAGATCGACTACCCCCGAAATTGCTCCGCCGCTTTCATAATTTTCGGGGGCAGCGTCCGACACCAAAAGGCCTAGGCTCCGGCGTCATTATATCTACTGATGGTTATATTATGACCAACGCACATGTCGTCGATGGCGCGACAGAGATCATGGTCTACCTCAACAATAAGCAGGAGTTTACAGCTAAGCTTGTCGGCGCAGACCAGCATACGGACATCGCTATTCTTAAAGTTGCAGGACGCGACTTACCTTCTGCAAAGTTTGGCAATTCAGACGACTTGCGAGTTGGCCAATGGGTCCTCGCGATTGGAGCGCCTTTCGGACTTGAACAAACTGCAACGCAAGGGATCGTTAGCGCGGTCTCACGCAGCCTGCCAACTGACAGTTACGTGCCATTCATTCAATCAGACGTTGCATTAAACCCGGGCAATTCCGGCGGCCCACTATTTAACCTCAAAGGTGAGGTAATTGGGATCAACTCCCAAATCTTTAGCGGTACCGGCGGATATATGGGGCTTTCTTTCGCTATCCCTATCAACCTAGCGTCAAGTATCGCAGAGAAACTAAAAATGGGCGTAGCTATACAGCGTGGTTGGCTGGGGATCTCCATTCAGGATATGAATCAAACCTTAGCCAAGTCCTTTGGGCTCGATTCTCCTGCCGGGACTTTGATAAGCGCGGTTGTACCTAACAGTCCAGCTGACCAGGCCAAGCTAAAGGCTGGCGACGTCATAGTCGAATTTGACGGGAAACGCATCGGACAAGCATCAGATCTAGGTCCAATTGTTGCATCCACCTCAGTAAATTCTGATGCCAATATTAAGATTCTCCGCGCTGGCAAGGCGGAGACAATAAAGGTCACCGTTGGATTGCTTAAATCAGATGAGTTGGCTTTTAGCGCGCCACATTCAGACCCTTTTGGACTCATCTTGTCTGATATGAACCGAGAAGATCACGCCGCCATGGGAAACAAAAACGGGGTCCGGGTTGATCATGTAGAACCCGGGAAACCGGCCGCCGCAGCCGGCCTGCAGCCGCAAGACATAATTGTTGCGTTCAATCATCGCTCGATCGACAATCTCGCTACATTCGCAGAAATGACACGTAATTCCAAACCGGGATCAACGGTTCCAATACTCGTCCAGCGCCGTCACCAGGTTCAATTCCTCGCACTTGAGGTACCAGCACAACACTCCGGTTAATTTACGCGTGAGCTGTCGTCGTAGGTCGCTTGAGACTCGCCGACAGCTCAATTTCGGACCGCAGCGTCACCCAAGCAAATTACTTATAATCATTAATATACGCCTATAAATAGTGTAGCGACACGAAAACGAATCTCAGGGGAACCCGCATCGAGCCCTGCCTCCCAGCAAGTTCAGCTTGTATGCCACGCGCTTTTGAAAATTTTCAAAAAAACTGTTTAGGTTTCTGTCGGTATCAGATAATTGCCCCTAATTCCAACACTCCTTATAGCCAAACTTGGTAAGTCCTAAACGTTGCGTTCGTAATCGAAAATGATTAATGTTCGCGTTTCTTCGCGAGGAGGCTCACCTGAATTGCGTCTATGATTGGGTCAGCCTCGAGATTATAACGGGCCCCGAAAAGGTGAAAACCGTGGCAAAAGCAAAAGAAAACACTAAATTATCAAAGAAAAAAACAACAAAAACTTTGTCGGTTAAAAAGGCTACGGCAAAGAAGTTCAAAAAAAATAGTGCCAAAAAAAGCGCTTCCGGCAAAACAAAAGTCGCTAACAAGAAACCATCTGTAAAGAAAGTCGCTAGTAAGAAAAGTTCTAGGAAGAAAGTTATCAGTAAAAAACCATCTGTAAAGAAAGTCGCTAGTAAGAAAAGTTCTAGGAAGAAAGTTATCA
>CAYFFH010000273.1:4503-4604 GCA_964342175.1 uncultured Enterobacteriaceae bacterium
GTAAAAAACCATCTGTAAAGAAAGTCGCTAGTAAGAAAGCGCCTGCAAAGAAAGTCGCTAGTAAGAAAGCGCCTGCAAAGAAAGTCGCTAGTAAGAAAGCG